>NZ_JBSFZS010000048.1:0-58726 GCF_053600395.1 Streptomyces sp. NPDC005070
GCCCGCCAGGCCGAGGCGGACCGTGAACGGCGTGCCCGGATCATCAACGCGGACGCGGAACTTCAAGCGTCCAAGAAACTGGCCCAGGCCGCCGAAGTGATGTCGGAACAGCCGGCCGCACTCCAACTGCGCCTGCTGCAGACAGTGGTGGCCGTCGCCGCCGAGAAGAACTCCACCCTCGTCCTGCCCTTCCCGGTCGAACTGCTCCGCTTCCTGGAACGAGCCCAGTCCGGACAGCCACCCGTGGTGGCGGATACCCGGCGGCCGTCGACCCCTGAGGTACCGCCCGCGCTCAGGGGGCAGCCGGCGGTCGATCCCGTCGAGCCGCCCGCCGTGCCCGACCGGGTCAACGGAGTGCGGGAGGCGCTCGGCCTGCCGGAGGCGTTCGCGGACACGGACGGACTCGGCATCCCGGACGCGTTCGGTCTGTTGGGTGACGTCGGGGCGCCGAGGGAGCCGGGAGACGACCCGGAGCCCTCCGGGCGTCCGGAGGAGTCCGGGTCCACGGAGGAGTCCGGGTAGCCGGAAAATCCCGTGCCCGCCGGGGAGGCCGCTGCTAGCGTGTGGACCATGAAGCGTGCCGCGATGAACACGACGACGCCGGAGAGTGTCCCGGCGCGCTGACCGCTGATGTGAGTCGAAGCCCCGGGGCGAGTGCCCCGGGGCTTCGCCGTGTGGTCGCTCGCCCTCCGCAAGCGAGGAGACCACCATGAACGACCATCGCCGACTCGGCCGCGAACTCGGCCTGTTCGACACCGACCCCCTCATGGGCGCCGGACTTCCGTACTGGCTGCCGGACGGCGCCGCCGTGCGGTACGCCCTGGAGGAGTACGTCCGCGACGCCGAACGGCGGGCCGGCTATCGGCACGTGTACTCACCGGTGCTGGGCAAGAGGGAGCTGTACGAGATCTCGGGGCACTGGTCGCACTACGGCGACGACATGTTCCCGCCGATGGAACTCGGCGGAGAACAGATGCTGTTGCGGCCGAGCCTGTGCCCCCACCACGCGCTGATCTACCGGTCCCGCCCGCACAGCTATCGCGAACTGCCCTTCCGTATGGCCGAGTTGGGTGGCATGTACCGCTCCGAGCTGTCGGGCGTGCTGGGCGGCCTGACCCGCGTGCGCGCCATCCAGCTCAACGACGCCCACATCTTCTGCACCCCGGACCAGGTCGCCGAGGAGGCCTCCGCGGCCCTCGGGCTGATCCGCGACGCGTACGACGCCATGGGCATCGAGGCGTCCCGGTACCGGCTGTCGCTGCCGGGACCGGGAGGGAAGTACGTCGCCGATCCGGAGCTGTGGCGCAGATCGGCCGCGCTGCTGCGCGAGGTCCTCGACGGGTCGGGCGTGGCGTACGAGGCCGTCGAGGGCGAGGCCGCGTTCTACGGGCCCAAGATCGACGTCCAGATCGCCGACCCGGCGGGCCGCGAGTCCACCCTCTCCACCGTGCAGGTCGACTTCCACCAGCCCGAGCGCTTCGATCTGCGCTACATCGGCGCCGACGGCGCGAAACACCGGCCGGTCATGGTGCACCGCAGCGTGATCGGCAGTCTGGAACGGGCCGTCGCCCACCTCATCGAGGTGCACGGCGGCGCCTTCCCCGCCTGGCTCGCCCCCACCCAGGTGGTGGTCCTGCCCGTGTCCGAGGCAGAGACCGAGCAGGCGCTTCGGCTCGTACGCCGCTGCCGCGACCAGGGTCTGCGCGCCGAGCTCGCCGCCCCGGACGAGGGCAGCCTGGGCGCCCGGGTGCGTGCCGCCCGGCTGGTCCCGTACCAGGCGGTGATCGGTCCCCGGGAGGCGGCCGCCGGCCTGATCGCCCTGCGCCTGCGCGACGGAAGCCGTCTCGATCCCCGGCCGGCCGACGAGGTCCTGCACGAGATCGGCCGGCGGACCGGGCCGCGCGGCACCGGGTGAAGGAACCCTCCTCCTAAGCTGGCGGCATGAGCGACGACTACCGCGCGACCGGCGCGGACGGGCGGGCCGGGGAGTCCCGCGACGCCCTCGGCACGGCGGGGCGGGACGGGCCGCCGTACGCGGAGTGCGTGCTGTGCCGTGAACCGACCGAGTATCCGGAGACGCACAAGGGCATCACGCTGTGCCCCGTCTGCGACTGGCAGGAGGCGCAGCGCACCGCGTGTTCGGGCTGACCGGCCCGGGCGGGCGGTCCGTGGGACGGGCGGCTCCGGAACCGGACCGTCCGTCCGGAACGGATCTTCCGCCTGGCAGACTGGGGGCGTGAGCAGCGACGACCCGACCCCCGCCGACGACAGCCCGTTCCGCGACGAGCCCACGGCGCGCGACACCGCGCGGCAGTTCGTCCTGCCGCTGGTGGTGCACATCGAGAAGGACGCGCCCCCGGCGCGCACCGACGCGCTGGAGACCTCCGCCCGGGCCGTGCTGACCATGCTGAGCGACGAGCGTTCGCTCGGGGACGGCGTCTGGGCGCAGGCGATGCGGGACTGGCAGGACGCCCGGATCCGCAAGGTCGTACGGCGGGCGCGCGGAGCCGAGTGGCGGCGGGCCGAGGCGCTGCCCGGCATCACCGTGACGGGGCGGTCCGCGGAGGTGCGGGTGTTCCCGCCGGTGCCGCTGGACGGCTGGCCCAAGGACCTCGCGCGGCTCCAGGTGTCCGGTACGGATCTCGACGATCCGGAACCGCCGGCACCGGCCGATCCGGCGGCGCCCGTGCTGTGGCTCAACCCGGAACTCGACATGTCGGCGGGCAAGACGATGGCGCAGACGGGCCATGGCGCCCAACTGGCCTGGTGGGAGCTGTCGGAGAAGGAGCGGACCGCCTGGCGCGCGTCGGGCTTCGCCCTGTCGGTGCGCACCGCCGATCCGGCCCACTGGCGTGAACTCAGCGTCTCCGAGGTGCCGTTGGTCCGTGACGCGGGGTTCACGGAGATCGCTCCCGGGCTGACGGTGGCCGTCGAGGGTCACAACCGCGTGAGCGCCCTGCCGCAACGCGCCGCGGATCCGGCGGACTGACGGCGGGGTCCTACTCGGCCAGGGTGGTGGCGAGTTCGGCGGTGACGCGGACGATCTCGGTGTCCGGCTCGGCGAGCAGGTGCTGGAGGGTGCCGTGGTGCGCGCGGACGGCCTGGCGGGCCTCGCGCTCCCAGCCCACCCAGTTCTCCCGGCGGTTGAGGAGTTTGGGGTACGCGGCGGCGGTGCGTTCCCACTGCCGGGCGTCAGCGATGTCTCTCAGAAGCTGGATTATCTGGACGCGGCAGGTGACCTGCGGGAGTTCGGCGAGCTCCCAGAGGAAGGGGACGGTGGCGGCGGTCGCCTGCTCCACGACGAATCCGAACTGGCAGATTCGTTCCCTCAGGTCCTGGAGTGCCGCCCTGGCGGTCGCCGCGTCACCCCAGGCGACGGTGTTGAGCAGGAAGGGGATAGCTTCCGCCGACCCCTTGGAGTCCTTGATCTCGTCCCACGGCACACGTTCCAGGTTCCTGAGTGGTGTGGCCATTTCCGCTCCCTCCGAAGGCGTCGGACAGTGCCAGGTGCGCGGGCGGGCCGAGGGCCGTCCCGGACGATCACGCTCCCCGTGGAGCGGCTGAGCCGACGTCAGTACCGGCCTCTGGCAACGAGGTTGACGCCACGGCTATTATCCACGCTGACAGCGTCTTCGTGCAATTGCACGAGAAATTGCATGAAGTCGGAGAGACGCATGAGCCACGTGAGGCCCGGGCCGGAACCCGTGACCGGGCGGCCGGCCCGGTCGCGCACCTGGTGGAACGTCAGCAAGGAGAGTGCGTTGGTGCCATCAGTGCCGAACGGAGTGCGAGCCAGCTCGCTGGGTGCCTCCTGGATCAAGAGCAGGCACAGCAATGCCGAAGGCAACTGCGTCGAGGTGGCCGCGCTGGGCGACGGGCGGATAGCGGTCCGCAACTCACGTGACCCCGACGGCCCGGCCCTCGTCTACACCCCGGCGGAAGTGGCCGCGTTCCTCGCCGGCGCGAAGGACGGGGAGTTCGACCACCTGCTCTGAGCCCGGCCCCCGACGCGCCGAACTCCGTTGAAACGGAGGGATGGTTGTCCACTTCTGTCTCTCCATGCGGCAGAGTCCGTCGCAGTGCGATAATTTTGGCTGTCTTCTGCCGGTCGACTGGGAGTCAGGATGTCCGTCGAGTCACCCCGCGTCTCCCGTCTCGAACCGTATCTGAGCCGGGAGGAGCCCGCCCCCACTCTGCTGAAGATGCTGGTCGGCGTGCAGCTCGCCGGCGCCCGCGAGGACGCCGGGCTCTCCCAGGAACAGGCGGCGCGCTCCCTCGGGTTCAGCGCGGCGAAGCTGTCGCGCATAGAGGCCGGCAAGGGCCGTCGGCCACCGACAGAGGACGACGTCCGCGCACTGCTCGGGCTGTACGGGACCGAGGACTACGAGATCTCGGTCCTGCTCAGACTGCTCAAGCGCGCGGGCCAGCCGGGGTGGTGGCAGCGCTACGACAAGCGGCTGATGCCCGAGTGGTTCGACCGGCTGGTCGGCCTCCAGGAGGCGGCCACCACCATCCGCACCTTCGAGATCCAGTACGTTCCGGGCCTGTTGCAGACTCCCGACTACACGCGGGCCGTGGTGGAACGCGGGCTGCCGACGGCGCCCGCCGCCGAGGTACAGCGCCGGGTGGAGCTGCGCATGCGCAGACGGGAGCTGCTGGACCGGGTGGACGCCCCCCAACTGTGGGCCGTCGTCGACGAGTCCGTACTGCTGCGCGTTCTGGGCAGCCGTGAGGTGATGCGCGCCCAGCTCGAGCACCTCATCGAGATGGCCCAGCGCCCCCATGTGGTCGTGCAGATCGTGCCGTTGGACGTCACCAACGCCTCCGCGCCGGCCATCCCCGTCACCTATCTGCGCTTCGGCGGCGTCGAACTGCCCGACATCGTCTACCTGGAGCACATCAGGAGCGCCAACTTCCTTGAGGACCGCGACGAGACGGAGGAGTACCGGGTGGTACTGGACCGGCTCGCCGACGAGGCCCTCAGCCCCCGCGCGTCCCTCGCGCTGCTGCGCGGCACGATGGAACAGCGGTACGCCCTCGGCTGACAGCCTTCCTAACGGATCCGGCCGACCCCGCCGAACTCGATCCACTCCTGCGTGAGCTGGCGCGGCACGACGTCGGTGTCCGGCCGCCAGGTGGACACCTCGACCAGTCCGGGTTCGAGGACGTCCATGCCGTCGAAGAACTCCTCCACGTCCTTCTCCTGGCGGACCCGGCCCCAGTGCCCCTGCGTCGCGGTGTCCATGAAGCCGGTGACGAAGTCACGCACCTCGGCGTCCTCGCTGACCAGTTGGCACATCACCAGGAAGCTGCCGGGCGCCAGCCGCTCGGTGACCCGGCGGATCACGGCGACGGGCCCGTCGGTCTCGCTGTCCGGGATGCAGTGGAACACCGAGTTGAACAGCACGGCCACCGGCTGTTCGAGGTCGATCAGCCGCCGGGTGTCGGAGTGGGAGAAGATCTCCTCCGTCTGCCGCAGGTCGGCGTGGATGACGGCGGTCCGCTCGTTCTGGTCGAGGAGGGCCCGGCCGTGGACCAGCACCATCGGATCGACGTCGACGTAGACGACACGGGAGGTCTCGTCGACCGCCTGGGCGACCTGGTGCACGTTGTTCTGGGTGGGCAGGCCGGATCCGTGGTCGAGGAACTGCCTGATTCCGTAGCCGTCCGCCAGCGTCCGGACCACCCGCTGGAGGAAGCGCCGGTTGTTCAGGGCGAGCGCGCGCGTGCTGGGCACGACCTTGTCCAGCTCCTCGCAGGCCGCCCGGTCGGCGGCGTAGTTGTCCTTGCCGCCGAGGTAGTGGTCGTACATGCGCGCGGCCGTGGGTACCGTGGCATCGATCGACGTGGACAGCTTCTCGCCAGGCTGCATCGTTCCCCCAGATCAGTGTCGGCCTGCCTGTCCGGCCCGACCGGCAATCCATCTTAGGGAAACGGAAGTTGGCGTTACCACCCCCCGAACGAAGGACGTGGCAGGGCTTTCCGGCCAACTCTCGCTCCTCGTCCACCGTGGTGGCGCGAATGGGCCGATCAGTGAGGTCCGGCGTCATGGGCCCGGCGTCGCCGGCCTTCGCCGGCACCGCCGCCGCGCTCCTCCCCGTCGGCGCCGGTCCGCCCTTCGGCGTCCCACGCGGGAGCGGCGGCGCGGAACCTCAAATCTTGCTCTGAACGTCCGCCCCGGTGGGTTCGGCCCCGGCTCCCGGGGCCATGACCTGGTCACGCCGGTGCACCGGCCGTCGTGGGGAGCGACGTACGGGCAGGCGCGGCCGAGGCCGTGACGGAGGAGGGGACATGAGGGAGCCGGGGCGGCTGGGTACGGGAATCGGGTGGCGGCCGGAGATCGCCGACGCCGTGGAGAGGATGCCCGGCATCGACTGGGTCGAGGCCGTGGCGGAGAACGTGTGCCCCGGTCATCTTCCCGAGTCGCTGCTGCGGCTGCGCGAGCGGGGTGTCACGGTGGTGCCGCACGGCGTCTCCCTGGGCCTCGGCGGTGCCGACCGGCCCGACGAGACGCGGCTCGCCGCGCTCGCGGAACGCGCCGAGGCGCTGGGCTCACCGCTCGTCACGGAACACATCGCCTTCGTCCGGGCGGGCGGCCCGCTCACCGCGTCACCGCTCCTGGAGGCCGGGCACCTGCTGCCCGTTCCGCGCACCCGGGACGCGCTGCGCGTCCTGTGCGAGAACGTCCGCGCGGCCCAGGCCGCGCTCCCCGTCCCCCTCGCCGTGGAGAACATCGCCGCGCTGATCTCCTGGCCCGGCGAGGAGATGACCGAGGGCCAGTTCCTCTACGACCTGGCCGACCGCACCGGCGTCCGGCTGCTCATCGACGTGGCCAACCTCCACACCAACCACGTCAACCGCGGCGAGGACCCCGCCACGGCGCTCGACGAGCTGCCCGTCGAGGCGATCGCCTACGTCCACGTCGCCGGAGGCTTCGAGCGGGACGGCGTATGGCACGACAGCCACGCCCACCCCGTCCCACGGCCCGTGCTCGACATCCTCGCCGACCTCGCGTCCCGGGTGACCCCGCCGGGTGTCCTCCTCGAACGCGACGAGAACTTCCCCGACCCCACCGAACTGGAGCGGGAACTCACCGCGATCCGGGAAACCCTGGAGCAGGCGGAGACCGCACCCCGGGAGACCGGGCGCGACAGGGTGACCCTGGTGGGGGCCGGCGCCGCTCCCCCGGCGGCCGGGCCGGACGAGGTGGCCGCGACGGACGCCCACGGAGTGGCGGACGCCCACATCGTGACGGACGCCCGCACCGAGGCGGGAGACGCCCCCCGTCAGCGGGTGGCGCTGGCGCAGGCCGCCCTGTTGTCCGCGCTGGTCGCCGGAACCCCCGCGCCCGAGGGCTTCGACCGCGTACGCCTCGGGGTGCAGGCGCGTGCCCTCGCCGCCAAGCGCGCTGACGTCGTGGCCAAGGTGGCCCCGGAGCTGCCGGAGATCCTGGCGGACGGCTACCGGCCGGCGTTCCTCGCGTACGCGCAGCGGCGTCCGATGACCGGCGGTTACCGCCGCGACGCCCTGGACTTCGCCGAACACCTGCTGCTCGCGGGGCTCCCGGAGGGCGCCACGACCGGGCGGCTGCGCGCGTGGTGGCTGGAACGGTCGGGTCCCGCCCCGCTGTCCGGACGTCCCGTGGCCCGGCTCGCCAGGGCCACCCGCAGAGCGCTGCTCCGCCGCTGAGCCGCCTCGCCGGCGCTTCCGCCGATCCGTCGGCGCGCGGCCCGGCCGTCGTGGGCCGCCCCGACCGGGCACCCGACACACCTCGTCCGCGGAGTGTGCCCGGAGTAACACCGCGCCACGCGAAGGCGACGCGCGCGTCCATTTCAGGCTGCTTCAGGCCGGTTTGGCGTACGCACGAACCACCACAACCGGCGCCTTCCACCCTCGTCCCGATCCGTCCTTCGTGTAAGGCAGTTGGCGTAGAGCCCCCCGTAGCATGCCAAGCCGCACCCGGGGCGCATTAGCGTGCGGTGCCGCAACAGGAGGCACCATGCGATCCGACAACCGCACCGGACCGGTCAGTGGAACAGGGCTCATCATCGCCGCCCTGCTGGCGACCCTGGTCGCGCTGGCCTTTCCGATCTGGTCGTACGCGGACCGTGCCGGCACCGGCCTCGACACCCTGAACTCCGGGACCGTGCCGAGCCCGTACGGTCCGCTGTCCGGCCTGGACCGGGAGTTCGTCACCAGGGTCCGGCTGGCCGGCCTGTGGGAGCTGCCCGCGGGCCAGCAGGCCCAGGAGCGCGGTACCACCCAGGCAGTACGGACGGCCGGAGAGCACCTGATCGAGGGGCACACGTTCCTCGACGCGCGCGTCCGCAGCGTCGCCGCGCGGCTCAGCCTGGAGCTCCCCAACCAGCCCAGTGCGCAGCAGCGCCAGTGGCTGTCAACGCTCAGCGCGGCGCACGGCACGCAGTACGACCGGGACTTCGCGAACATCCTGCGCGCGGCGCACGGCAAGGTGTTCGCTATGGTCGCCCAGGTCCGCGCGAACACCCGCAACTCGCTCGTACGCGATCTCGCCGACGACGCCAACACCACCGTGCTCGACCACATCAAGGTCCTCGAAGCGACCGGATACGTGGACTTCGACGCGCTTGCCGAGGACGCGGCCACCGCGAGCCCGCCACCGCTCACCAACTCCCCCGCCCCGCCCGGCCCGGTGCCGTACCCGTCGTCGCCGGTCCCGGTGACCCCGTCCTCGGGCTACCCGCTTCCCCCGGCCGCCGCGCGTCCCAACCCGTCGGCCGGCTCCTGAACGATCGCGGCCGGTTCGTCCGCGCGAGGCCTGTCTCGGATCCCCAAGAGCGGTCCGGCCCCTAAGAGTTGAGCGTGGGGCGGAGGTCGGCCACCGGGACACGCGACAAACGGAACATCACCTACCGGCAACGGCTCCGTCCCACATCGTGGGTGGAGCATGGCGCCCACCGGCCCCATCGCATAGAAAAACGCCATGTTCTGGGTTCTTCTCCTGATCCTCGCCTGGGTGGCGGCCGGTGTCTCCTGCACCCGGCTGTGTCTGGCCGCGCTCCACACCGCGTCACTCGACGCCGACGCCGCGCACGGGCACGACCTCACGCTGTACGAGGCCGCGTTCCTGTCCGGGGGGCCGGCCCGGGTGGCCGACCTGACCCTGGTGTCGATGGCCCGCCAGCGTCGCCTGCTGCTCGCGCACACCGGCTGGGCCACCGTCGTCGACCCGCGCGGGCGCGACGACATGGAGCGCTCGGTCATCGGGGCGATCGGACCCGAGGGCCAGTCCCGGATAGCCCCGTTGCGGGCGGCCACCGCCGCAGCCGACTCCGTACGCCGTCTCGCGGACCGCCTGGTCGCGGCCGGCCTCGCCGTCCCCGACGGGGCCCGCACCACGGTCGCGGGGGCCGTCCGCCAGGTCCAGGCCGCCGCCGCCGGGGTCCTCGCGCTGGGCGTCGTGGCCCTGCTGCTGCCGGGCCAGGCCCAGGGCAGCGACGTCCCGGTGGCCGTCTGGTTCCTGCTGCCGCTCATCCTGACGCTGAGCTGCCTCGCCATAGCCCGGATCGAGGTGCACCCCTGCACCCGCTGGGCCTCCCCGGCCGGGCAACGGCTGCTCGGCACCCTGGCCCGGCACTCCGACGCCTCCGGTGACGACCGTACGTACCTCACCTCCGTCGCCGTACGCGGCATCCGCGCGGTCGGCGAGCCCGAACTGCGGGCAGCCCTGGCGCACCGCGACCGCGACACCTCCTGGCGGGAGGGAGCCCGCTAGGACGGACACGGCACAGGGCCTGTCCGGGGCCCGCGTCCGACACGCCCGAAGGCCCCAAGGGGGCTGAAAGGAGTCCGCGGGGGCGCATCGGGGTCATTGACGCCGACACCGGCGGGCGGTGCTTTACTTCGCCGACCGCCGAACGAAGCATCCTTCTGTCGCTGCCGCGCGCTGAAGGGATTCTCGATGAGAGCTGCCGTCCTCCACGGAACCGCAGGGTCCTTGCTCCTGACCGGCCTCGTCGCCGCTCCCGCGGGCGGCGCGCAGGCCTGGCCGGACCCGGTCGGATCCGCCGAGGCGCGCGGCACCGCCGTCGCCGCCGGGCGCGCCGCCGCCGCCGGCGTCCGCTTCGGCAAGTGCCCCAAGGAGGAGCACCTGCCGGCGAGCCTGACGTGCGGCACGGTCACGGTGCCCCTCGACTACACCCTCCCCGACGGCAAACGGATCAGACTGACCGTCAGCCGAGTGAAGGCCACCGGCAAGGACCCGCGCAACGCGAAGCACAAGGTGCCGCGCCAGGGCTCCCTCGTCTACAACCCCGGCGGTCCCGGCGGCTCCGGCATGTACTTCCCGCTGATCGGCCTGCTGCCCGAATGGAAGCGGATCGGAGCCGCGTACGACCTCGTCGGCTACGCCCCACGCGGCGTCGGCAGGTCGGCGCCGCTGTCCTGCCGGGACCCCAGGCACCTGCCGAAGCCGCTCCTCCAGGCCCCGACGGTCCCCTCGGAGTCGTTCAAGAAGGCACGGATCGCGGAGGCCAAGGCGTACGCCCGCGGCTGCGCCCAGCGCTCGGGCCCCGCCCTGCGCCACTACACCTCGCTCAACAACGCCCGTGACCTGGACGTGCTGCGGGCCGCGCTCGGCGAGCGGAAGCTGACGTTCATGGGTGCCTCGTACGGGACGTACTTCGGTTCCCTGTACGCGACGCTGTTCCCCTCGCACGTACGCCGCATGGTCTTCGACTCGGCCGTGGACCCCGACCCCGAAAAGGTCTGGTACGGCAACAACCTCGACCAGTCGGCCGCGTTCGAGACCCGCTGGGCCGACTTGCGCGCGTGGATCGCCCGGCACGACAAGGTGTACGGGCTGGGCCGCACAGCCGAGGCGGTGCGGCGCTCCTACGAGAAGGCGCGGGCCCGGCTCGCCGCCTCACCCGCGGGCGGCACGGTGGGTCCCGCCCAGCTTCAGGGCGCGTTCCTGCAGGCCGGGTACTTCGACGACTACTGGCCGCAGCGCGCGCTGGCGCTGTCCGCCTATCTGAAGGGCGATCCGAAGCCGCTGATCGAGGTGGCTGGACCGCATCCGGAGGCGGCCGCCGAGCAGGAGAACGGCAGCGCGGTCTACACGGCCGTGGAGTGCAACGACGCGCCCTGGCCCACCGACTGGCGCACCTGGGACCGCGACAACACCCGACTCGCGCGGGTCGCCCCGTTCGAGACCTGGGACAACGTGTGGATGAACCTGCCGTGCGCGTACTGGTCCGCGCCCCGGCAGAAGCCGCTCGACGTACGGACCCTGCCCGGGGAGCTGCCGCCGACGCTGATCCTGGCCGCCGAGCGGGACGCGGCGACGCCGTACGAGGGCGCGAAGGAACTCCAGCGACGGCTGTGGGGCTCGGTGCTGGTGACGGAGAACGGCGCCGGCACCCACGGGATCGCGGGCGGCCCCAACAAGTGCGTCAACGGCTATCTGGACGCCTATCTCCTGGAGGGCCGGCTTCCCGGCGGCGACGCGGGATGCGCACCGCACCGCGAGCCGGTGGCGCGGGGCCACTGACCGGCTCCGGAAACCCGGAAGGCGGGCGTCCCCCGGAGGGGCGCCCGCCTTTGCGCGCGGACGGCCCGTGAGGTGCCGGGACCGCCGGGCGGGATGCCGGGACGGTCAGGCGAGGCCCGCGACCAGTTCGGCGACGTCCTTGCGGCGGCCGGTGTAGAACGGGACCTCCTCGCGGACGTGCATCCGGGCCTCGGAGGCGCGCAGGTGGCGCATGAGGTCGACGATGCGGTAGAGCTCGTCGGCCTCGAAGGCGAGCATCCACTCGTAGTCGCCGAGCGAGAACGAGGCGACCGTGTTCGCGCGGACGTCGGGGTAGCCGCGGGCCATCTTGCCGTGGTCGGCGAGCATCCGGCGGCGGTCCTCGTCGGGCAGCAGGTACCAGTCGTAGGAGCGTACGAAGGGGTAGACGCTGACGTAGTTCCGGGGCGTCTCGTCGGCGAGGAACGCCGGAATGTGCGAGCGGTTGAACTCGGCCGGGCGGTGCAGCGCCATGTTCGACCAGACAGGCTCCAGCGCGCGGCCCAGCTTCGTACGGCGGAAGAGGTTGTACGCCTCCTGAAGCTGGTCGCTCGTCTCGGCGTGCCACCAGATCATGACGTCGGCGTCGGCGCGCAGCCCCGAGACGTCGTAGGTGCCACGGACGGTGACGTCCTTCGCGGCGAGCTGGTCGAACAGCTCCTGGACCTCGTCGGCGTAACCGGAACGGTCCTCGGGGAGCACGTCCTTCAGCTTGAAGACCGACCACAGGGTGTAGCGGATGACCTCGTTCAGGTCCTTGGCCAGCTTGCCCTTGTTCGGGATCCTGGCCGGCTCGGTGGTGGGGGCGTCGTCACTCATGGGGCTATTCTCCCGCGCCGCCGTGCAGGCTCTGCACCGGGTTGTCGGTGAGCTCCTGCACAGCGCGCATGTCACCGCCCAACCCGTCCACCGCGGCGTACGCGCTCGCGATGCAGGCCGGGATGCCGACACCGTCGTACTGCGCGCCGCACACCGCGAGACCCGGCAGCTTGGCGACCTCCTCGCGGATGCGGGCCACCCGCGCGTGGTGGCCGACCGGATACTGCGGCAGACCGTCGTCCCAGCGGGTGACGCGGGTCTGCAGCGGCTCGGCGTCCAGGCCGGTGGCCTCGCGCAGGTCGTGCCGGGAGACATCGACCAGGTGGGCGTCCTCCCGCTCCAGGATCTCCGTCTCGCCGTACCGCCCCACGGAGGTGCGCAGCACCAGCACGTCCGGGTCCTCGTCGGCGATCCAGCCCCATTTGCGGGAGGCGAAGGTGGACGCCTTGATCGTGCGGCCGTCCACCGGCGGCACCAGGAAGCCACTGCCTTCGGGGAGGGCGACATCGGCACGGCGGTAGGCGAGGGTGATCAGGGCCATGGAGGCGTACTCGACCGTACGCAGCTCGGCGGCGGCCGCGGGCGACTCGGCGCCCAGCAGCGCGGCCGCGGCGGGGGCGGGAACGGCGACGACCACCGCGTCGGCCCGCAGGACACGCTCGCCGGCGACCACCTGCCAGCCCGTCGGTGCCGTCCGGCGCAGTTCCGTCACCCGTGCCCCGGTCAGGATCTCTCCGCCCCGGGCCCGGACCGAACGCGCCACGGCGAGCGGCAGCCGGCCCACGCCACCCTCGATGCCCATGAAGACGGGTCCGGTCTGCCCGCTCGCGGCCGCCTTGACCTGGATCTCCCGGACCGCCTCCGTCAGCGAGTCATGGGTCCGCGCGGCCTGGAAGAGCTGCGGGACGGCGGAGCGCATCGAGATGCGGTACGCGTCACCCGCGTAGACACCGCCCAGGAGCGGCTCGACCAGGCGGTCCACGACCTCGCGGCCGAGGCGGGCCGCCACGTACTCCCCGACGGCCACGTCGTCGCCGACCTCGGTGCGGGGCAGCTCGGCGTCGCGCTCGATGCGGGCAAGGCCCTCGTCCGACAGGACACCGGCCAGGGCGGCGGCCGTGCCCGGTACGCCCATCACATGGCCCTTGGGCATCGGGCGCAGCGCACCCCGGGTCCAGATCGAGGCCGTGGCGGTGGCCGGCGGCCGCAGCCCGTCGGCCAGGCCCACCTCGCGAGCGAGGTCCAGCGCTTCGGGGCGGCGCGCCAGCATGGACTCGGCACCCAGGTCGACCCGGACGCCCGCGATCTCCCCGGGAAGCAGCTTGCCGCCCACCCGGTCCGAGGCCTCGACGACGGTCACGCGTGTGCCGCGCCCGAGCAGCCGGTGTGCGGCCGCCAGTCCGGCGATGCCCGCTCCGATGACGACGACGTGCCCCGTGCCCGATGTGCTCATGGCCCCAGCCTCTCAGACACCACGGACCCTCCCGCCAGGGCCGTGCGGCCCCTTCGAGTCCGGACCGTGACCGCATCGGAACCGGAGTACGCCAACGTCCCGTGCCCCTCCGGCGTCGAAGAACTGTCAGTCGTCACCACCCTGGGGGGTAGGCCCACATGCACACAGGCAGCTCCGTACGTCCGCTCCACGACATGTCACCCGTCGAGTCCGGATCCTCCGCCTCGTCCGTCGCGTCGGTCCCGTCCGCGTCACCGGCCCGCTCGGTCCGCCCCGCCCGCGTCATGGCCGGGATGTTCCTCGTCGCCGCGCTCGCGCTGACGGGATGCGGCGCGAGCGACACGGGGACCGCCGACGACAAGTCGGCAGCGCGGAGCGACGCGAACGCCGCCCCCGCCGAACAGGCGGACTCGGGAGCCGCGGGGAGCGGGGCGTCGAACGGCCGCAAGGCGGCCGCCCCGCCCAAGGTGACCGTGAACAGCATCATCCGTACGGCCTCGCTGACCGTCGTGGTCAAGGACGTTCCCGGGGCTCTGGACGACGCCCGCGCGGCGGCCGAGAACGCCGGGGGCTACGTCGGCGACGAGACCACCACCCGTGACGGCCGGGACCACGAGCGCACCCGGGTCGTCCTGCGGGTGCCCACCGAGCGGTACGACGAGGTGCTCGCCGCTCTGGAGGGCGCCGGCAAGGTCGTCACGCGGACGGCCAAGGCGCAGGACGTCACCGACCAGGTCGTGGACGTGGAGAGCCGGATCACGTCGCAGCGCGCCAGCGTGGCCCGGGTCCGCGAACTGATGGACAAGGCCACCAGGCTCAGTGACGTGGTCTCTCTGGAAGGGGAGTTGAGCAGCCGGGAGTCCGATCTGGAGGCGCTCCTGGCGCAGCAGGCGTCACTGAAGGACCGCACGAGCCTGGCCACGATCACGCTCACGCTGTCCGAGACGCCGGTGAAGAAGGCCGAGAAGAAGGAGTCCGACCCCGGCTTCCTCGACGCGCTCTCGGGCGGCTGGCACGTGATGGTCACCGTGGTGCGCTGGCTGGCGCTGGCCGTCGGGGCGCTGCTCCCCTTCGCGGTGGTCCTCGGCCTGATCGCCCTGGTGTGGATGCGCGGGGTGAGCCCGCGGCTGCGCCGCCGCACGACCCCGGCGGTGGCCTCGGGTCCGTCTCCGATGGCTCCGGGCCCGTACCCGGCCGCGGCTGCGGTTCCTTCTCCGGCGGTGGCCGGGGGCCGGGGTCCGGCCCCGGTTCCGGCCTCGCGCCCGGCTCCGGAACCGTCCGCGGAACCGGCTGCGGACCCGGCCTCCGGCGCGGCGGGCGGCACCGCGTCCGGCGCGGGTCGGGAAGGTGGCGGGGAGGACTGAAGTGCCGGGCCCCCGTAGCGTGTTCGTATGGGTATGAGCGATACGAACGGTGCGGGCGGCGGGCGGGGCGACCGGGAACGGCTGGTCGTGATCGGCGGTGACGCGGCGGGCATGTCCGCCGCGTCACAGGCGCGCCGGCTGCGCGGTCCCGACGAGCTGGAGATCGTGGCGTTCGAGCGGGGTCACTTCACGTCGTACTCGGCGTGCGGCATCCCGTACTGGGTGGGCGGCCTCGTTCCCGACCGCGACCGGCTGATCGCGCGGACCCCCGAGAAACACCGGGAGCGCGACATCGACCTGCGGATGCGCACGGAGGTCACCGAGATCGACGTCGCGGGCGCCCGGGTGCGCTCACGGGACCTCGGCAGCGGGGCCGAGGCGTGGACGTCGTACGACCGGCTCGTCATCGCGACCGGCGCGCGGCCGGTCCGCCCCGATCTGCCGGGCGCCGACGCGCCGGGGGTGCACGGCGTGCAGACGCTGGACGACGGGCAGGCGCTGCTCGACACGCTCGCGAGGACCGAGGGCCGCCGTGCCGTGGTCGTCGGCGCGGGCTACATCGGCGTCGAGATGGCCGAGGCGCTCATCAACCGCGGGTACGAGGTGACCGTCGTCAACCGGGGCAGGGAGCCCATGGCCACCCTCGACCCGGACATGGGCCGTCTGGTGCACACCGCCATGGAGGGGCTCGGCATCACCATGGTCGGGGACACCGAGGTCACCGGGTTCCTCACCGGGGACGACGGGCGGGTGCGCGCGGTCGTCACGGAGGACGCCACCCATCCGGCGGACGTGGTGGTGCTCGGCATCGGCGTACGCCCCGAGACGTCGCTGGCCCGTGCGGCCGGGCTGCCGCTCGGCGACCACGGGGGGCTGCTCACCGATCTGTCGATGCGGGTGCGCGGGCACGAGGACATCTGGGCGGGCGGCGACTGCGTCGAGGTGCTCGACCTGGTGTCGGGGCGCGAGCGGCACATCGCGCTGGGCACCCACGCGAACAAGCACGGGCAGGTCATCGGCTCCAACGTGGCCGGCGGATACGCCACCTTCCCCGGTGTCGTCGGCACGGCGGTGAGCAAGGTCTGCGATCTGGAGATCGCCCGCACCGGACTGCGCGAGAAGGACGCGCGCCGGGCGGGCCTCCGGTTCGAGACCGTCACCATCGAGTCGACGAGCCGCGCGGGCTACTACCCGAACGCCGACCTCATGACGGTGAAGATGCTCGCGGAGCACCGGACGGGACGGCTGCTCGGCGTGCAGATCGTCGGCCGGGAGGGCGCGGCGAAGCGTGTGGACATCGCCGCGGTGGCGCTGACCGCGGGCATGACGGTGGAACAGATGACGATGCTGGACCTCGGCTACGCTCCGCCGTTCTCCCCGGTCTGGGACCCCGTCCTGGTCGCGGCCCGCAAGGCGGTGGCGAAGGTGCGCCGGGCAGGCCCCTGACGGGCGCGGGGAGGCAGTCCCCCGCCCCGCCCGGACGGTCCGCCCGGCGGCCGCCGGCCCCCGTCCCGCTACGCGGACTCGTTCCCCGCCGACCCGTTGATCCGGTCGATCGCCTGCCGGGCCTGCTCGGCGGGCCGGGGCGGCAGCGAGGAGACCGAGCCCGCGGTGACCGCGGGCGGGGTCTGGGCCGGTTTCGCGTGCGCGGCCGGCCGGGAGGACCGCAGACGATGGCTGACGGCCTCGTCCAGGGTCACGGGCCGCTGCAGCCGGGCCGCGAGCCGTCCGGCCTCCTGGCCGAGCGCGGCGACGTCCTCCCAGGGGAGGTGCAGCACCAGCGCGATCTCCGCCTCGCCGTCGGGCAGGGCGTGCATCGGAGGAGTAACTCGGTCGCTCATGGCCTGTGTCCTCACGTCTTCACGTCGTCGCGTCGTCGTACCCCCGTCGCGTCGCCGGAGCGACGCGGGGGGCTGAGGAGACATACGGCCGCGGGGGCACAAGTGTTCAGTGTGTTCGACGGGAAACCGCGCCGGGGGCCGCGCCGGCCGGGGGCCCGTCCGGCCCGGTGGAGCACGGATTCACCCCGCGCTTCGCGGGCAGTAGTCCCTCGTGGTCATTCCCGTCCATGACGTGAACCCGGTGCGGCGCACGCCCTATGTGACGTACGCGCTGATCGCCGCCAATGTGCTCGTGTTCCTCTACACCCCCGGTCTCGCCGGATCGGTGGCGGGCGACAGCGCCCTGTCGCGGCTCTGTCATCTGCACGCGTTCATGGACCATTACGCCGCCGTGCCGCAGGAACTGATCCACCATCGGATGCCCCGCCTGGTGCCCACCGGCGAGGTCGGTGGCGGGCTCCACGGGCCGGGCTGTGTGCTGGGACCGCCGGACTACGACAAGTCCCCGCCGCTGTCGGTGCTCACGTCGATGTTCCTGCACGGGAGCTGGCTGCATCTGCTGGGCAACATGCTCTTCCTGCTGATCTTCGGCAACAACATCGAGGACCGGCTCGGGCATGTGCGCTTCACGCTGTTCTACGGGGCGTGCGGCTTCGCGGCGGCGTACGGCTTCGCCCTCGTCAACGAGGACTCGGGCGACCCGCTGATCGGCGCCTCGGGGGCGATCGCCGGGGTCCTCGGCGCGTATCTGGTGCTGTATCCGAGAGCCAGGGTCTGGGTCCTGGTCCCGTTCCTGGTCTTCCTGCCGCTCCGGCTGCCCGCGTGGCTCGTGCTGGGCTTCTGGTTCGTGCTCCAGGCCGCGTACTCGTCCGGCGCCGCGGTGCCCGCCGCGGGCACCGTGGCGTACGCGGCGCACGTCGTCGGCTTCCTGGCCGGCATGCTCCTGGCCTGGCCGCTGCGTCCGGGCACCCCGCCACCGCCCGAACCGCGCCGCCTGCTGTGGGGCAGACAGGCGCGGCACGGCTGGTGAGGCGTGGAGAGGCCGACCGCGGGTTCTAGCGCGCGGTCTGCTTGTGGACGTACTCCACCAGACGGGTCAGCGCGTCCGGGTCCATGCTCGGCATGACGCCGTGCCCGAGGTTGAAGACGTGGCCCTCGAGACCGGCGGCGGCGTCGAGCACCTCGCGGGTCTTCGCCTCGACGGCCTCGGTGCTCGCGAACAGGACCGCGGGGTCGAGGTTGCCCTGGAGCGCCTTGCCGGGGCCGACGCGGCGGGCGGCCTCGTCGAGCGGGACGCGCCAGTCGACGCCGACGACGTCCGCGCCGGCCTCACCCATGAGGCCGAGCAGCTCGCCGGTGCCCACACCGAAGTGGATGCGCGGCACGCCGTACGAGGCGACGGCGTCGAAGACCTTCGCCGAGGCGGGCAGCACGGAACGGCGGTAGTCGGCCGGGGCCAGGGCGCCGACCCAGGAGTCGAAGAGCTGGACGGCGCTCGCCCCGGCCTCGATCTGCACCTTCAGGAAGGCGGAGGTGATCTCGGCGAGACGGTCCAGCAGGTCGGCCCAGAGCTGCGGGTCGCTGTACATCAGCGCCTTGGTGTGCTCGTGGTTCTTGGACGGACCGCCCTCCACGAGGTAACTCGCGAGAGTGAAAGGCGCGCCCGCGAAACCGATGAGCGGGGTCTCGCCGAGTTCGGCCGTCAGGAGCCCCATCGCCTCGGTGACGTACCAGACGTCCTCGGGGGTCAGATCACGGAGCTGGGCCAGGTCGGCACGGGTACGGATCGGGTTCTGGACGACCGGGCCGACGCCCGGCTTGATGTCCAGGTCGACACCGATGGCCTTCAGCGGGACCACGATGTCGCTGAAGTAGATCGCGGCGTCCACCTGGTGCCGGCGGACGGGCTGAAGCGTGATCTCGGCGACCAGCTCGGGCCGCATGCAGGACTCCAGCATGGGGATGCCCTCGCGCACCTTGAGGTACTCGGGCAGTGAGCGGCCGGCCTGCCGCATGAACCACACAGGCGTGTGCGGCACGGGCTCGCGCCTGCACGCCTTGAGGAAGGCGGACTCGTACGTGGCTGTCGGCTGCTGCCCGGCGGGGCTGTGGTTGGCGCTCACGACGGAAAGTCTCCCACGGTTCACGGGCGCCCCCGCCCCGGGCTCCGGTACGCCCACCGCCCCTCCGGACGGCCGTCTCGCGCGACGGCGTGCGCCCGGCGTGATCCGGACAGGGGTCCCACGCACGGGTGTCTCTCCCTGCGCGCGGGCTCCGTTCCCCTTAATCTTCCCGGCATGGCTGCGGCTCAGGGACGACTGTCGGACGGCGCTGGCGGAATGGACGACGCGAGGGAGGAGAAGGAGGGGGACAGGAATGCGGCGGAGACGGCCCCGGCGCCCTTCCGGGCGGCCGTCGACGCCCTGCGGGCCGCGCGGCCGCGGCCGGACATCGAGATCGACCCGACGCGACCACCACAACGCCTGGCTCCGTACGCGTACGCGCTGGAGGCCGCGGTCGTCGCCGACGACGAGGACCTGGCCGACGGCCGTCTCGTCCTGCTGCACGACCCGGCCGGACACGACGCCTGGCAGGGCTCCTTCCGTCTGGTGACCCTGGTCCGCGCGGAGCTGGAGCCGGAGATGGCCGCCGACCCGCTGCTCCCCGAGGTCTGCTGGTCGTGGCTGACCGGCGCGCTCCAGGCCCGCGGGCTCTCGTACGGCGAGCCGAGCGGCACCGTGACGCGCGCGAGCTCGCACTACTTCGGCGGGCTCGCGGAGCGCCCGGCCGCCTCGCAGATCGAGATCCGCGCGTCCTGGACACCCCGGGAGGGCCTCGGCGGCGTACCGGACACCGCAGCGCACCTCGCCGGCTGGTGCGACCTGCTGTGCCAGATCGCCGGACTGCCGCCGGTGACTCCGGGGGACGCCTCGGTGGTCACCCTGCCGCAGCGCCGGGGACCACAGTCCCGCTGACCCCGCCGAGGGCGCGCGCCGACGCGCGCGCCCTTTCCGTTTCCTTACCGGCCGCATGTCGATACGACCACTTTCGGCCGCGTATCGACGAGGAACGACGCGGAACGACTCGGTTCGATCTTCGGATGATCGATCGCGCGTCCGAATTGCACGGATTGTTACTCACCCCATCGTGATCATTCCCTAAAGGTCGACGGGTTTGATGCCGAAGACGTCTGTGACCTTGAAAGCACGGTTCGTCCTGGCTCGCCCCCCCCAGAGCCGGTCCCGTCCCGCACCCCAGGAGGCCTGGTGTCCGTTCTCCTCGAGCAGCCCGCAAGCCTGGTCGCCTACCGTCCGAACAAGCCGACCGCCATGGTGGTCGTGGCAGACCCCCGGGTCCGCTCCACCGTCACCCGCCATCTGTGGGCGCTCGGAGTGCGCGACGTCATCGAGGCGTCGTCCGTCGCGGAGGCCCGTCCCCGAATCGGCAACCCGCGAGACATCTGCGTCGCCGACGTCCATCTGCCGGACGGTTCCGGCCTCACCCTCCTTTCCGAAACCCGAGCCGCGGGCTGGCCCAACGGCCTCGCCCTCTCCGCAGCCGACGACATCGGTGCCGTACGCAACGCCCTCGCGGGCGGCGTCAAGGGCTACGTCGTCACCGGCACCCGTACGAACGTCGGGCTCCCCACCCGGCCCGGCGCCGCGCCCATCGGCTCGGCCGCCGCCCGTATGCACCGCCGCCCCCCGGGTGCCCCGAGCCACCCGGGCGGCTACCGCGAACTGTCCGGACGAGAGGTCGAGGTCCTGCGCCTGGTCGCGGAGGGCCAGTCGAACAAGGCCATCGGCGTCTCCATGGGCCTGTCCGCACTGACCGTCAAGAGCCACCTCGCCCGCATCGCGCGCAAGCTCGGCACGGGCGACCGCGCCGGAATGGTCGCGGTGGCCCTGCGGACCGGAATCATCCACTGACCCTCCGCCGCCCTCTCCTCTCCTTCTCCCGATGCCCCTCCCCCGACACCGAGCGGCCTCCCCGCCGCCCGCCCGCCCCCGGCGCGTGAACCCCGTCTTGCGCTCACCTGACTGGTTTACGACCATCCGACGCCCGTCGACGGAACGTTCCGTCGACGGGCGTCGTCCATCCACGGATACCCTTGACAGGTGACCGACGCCCAAGAGACCGCAGCAGACAGCTCACTGCGAACCACCGGAGGCGGCCCTCCGGACGACGTCGAATCGGCGCCGACCCCTTTGCTGGAGCCCCGAGAAGGCATCCCGCCGGTGATCGCCGACGACGCTTCGCTCGCCGAGGTGATCGCTGCCTTCGCCGCGGGCACCGGCCCGGTGGCCGTCGACGCCGAGCGCGCGTCCGGGTACCGGTACGGCCAGCGCGCCTATCTCGTGCAGCTTCGCCGTGAGGGCGCCGGCAGCGCGCTCATCGACCCCGTCGCCTGTCCCGACCTCTCCGGTCTCGGCGAGGCCGTCTCCGGGGCCGAATGGGTCCTGCACGCCGCCACCCAGGACCTGCCCTGCCTGCGCGGGATAGGCATGATCCCCACCAGCCTCTTCGACACCGAGCTGGCCGGACGCCTCGCCGGGTTCCCCCGGGTGGGCCTCGGCGCCATGGTCGAGAGCGTCCTCGGCTTCGTCCTGGAGAAGGGGCACTCCGCCGTCGACTGGTCGACGCGCCCACTGCCCGAGCCCTGGCTGCGCTACGCCGCGCTCGACGTCGAGCTGCTGGTCGACCTCCGCGACGCCCTGGAGAAGGAGCTCGACCGGCAGGGCAAGCTGGAGTGGGCCCGGCAGGAGTTCGACGCCATCGCCCAGGCCGAGCCCGCGCCGCCGCGCAAGGACCCCTGGCGCCGTACGTCCGGGATGCACAAGGTGCGCCGCCGTCGGCAGATGGCCGTCGTGCGGGAGCTGTGGGAGACCCGGGACAGCATCGCGCAGCGCCGGGACATCTCACCGGGCAAGGTGCTCGGGGACACGGCGATCGTCGAGGCCGCGCTGGCCGTGCCCGTCAACCTGCACGCCCTGGCCGCCGTGAACGGCTTCGGGCACCGCATGGGCCGGCGTCAGCTCGAACAGTGGCAGGCCGCCGTCGACCGCGCGAGGGCGCTGCCGGACGCCGAGCTGCCGCAGCCCGGACAGCCGGTGACCGGGCCTCCCCCGCCGCGGGCCTGGGCCGACAAGGACCCGGCCGCCGCCGCCCGGCTCTCCGCCGCGCGGGCCGCCGTGTCGGCGCTGGCCGAGGAGCTGAACATGCCGCAGGAGAACCTGATCACGCCGGACACCGTGCGGCGCGTGTGCTGGGAGCCGCCCGCGACACCGGACACGCAGTCCGTGGGCGCGGCGCTCACCGCCTGCGGGGCGCGGCCCTGGCAGGTCGAGCTGGTCACGCCGGCACTGGTGACGGCGCTGTCGCTGAAGACGGTCTAGGGGTCCAGGGGCGCGACCACGAAGGTCCGCCCCCGGGGCGCGACACCACACCGAGGGCCTCCTGATCCGATCCGCTTCGGCTCAGGAGGCCTTTTCCCTGGCCTCACGGCGGAGTCGGCCCGTCGAACGGGCGACGAGATCACGCCAAGATCCTGGGCCCTCGATCATGACCGGTTTCCCCGGGCGTCCGGCCTCCCGGATGTGACGTTCGCCGCTCCCGCCCGCGAGACTGGGCAGGTTGGTTACTCGTAAGTAGCATGGGTGCTGAGCGCGCGCTCAGGCGTGTGTCCGCGCAGCAGTGCCATCCCGCATCTGGAGGAGAGCCATCGTGCCTCGTACCGTCAGGGACGTCGTCTTCGTCGACGGCGTCCGCACCCCGTTCGGCAAGGCGGGCCCGAAGGGCATCTACCACGAGACCCGCGCCGACGACCTCGTCGTCAAGGCCATCCGGGAGCTGCTGCGCCGCAACCCCGGTCTTGACCCCAAGAAGATCGACGAGGTCGCCATCGCCGCGACCACGCAGATCGGTGACCAGGGTCTGACCCTGGGCCGCACGGCCGGCATCCTCGCCGGACTGCCGCAGTCGGTCCCGGGCTACTCCATCGACCGTATGTGCGCGGGCGCGCTGACCGCCGTCACCGCCACCGCGGGCTCCATCGGCTTCGGCGCGTACGACGTCGTCATCGCCGGCGGTGTCGAGCACATGGGCCGTCACCCCATGGGCGAGGGCGTGGACCCGAACCCGCGCTTCGTCAGCGAGAAGCTGGTCGACGAGTCCGCCCTGTTCATGGGCATGACCGCCGAGAACCTGCACGACCGCTACCCGACCATCACCAAGCAGCGCGCCGACGAGTACGCCGTGCGCTCGCAGGAGAAGGCCGCCAAGGCGTACGCCAACGGCAAGATCCAGCAGGACCTGGTGCCGATCTCGGTGCGCAACACCAACGCGGAGATCGGTGAGACCGGCTGGGGCCTGGTCACCGCCGACGAGCCGATGCGTCCGGGCACCACGCTGGAGAACCTGTCCGGCCTGAAGACCCCGTTCCGTGTCCACGGCCGGGTCACCGCCGGTAACGCGGCCGGTCTGAACGACGGCGCCACCGCCTCGATCATCGCGAGCGAGGACTTCGCCCGCGAGAACGACCTGCCGGTCAGGATGCGTCTGGTCTCGTACGCCTTCGCGGGCGTCGAGCCGGAGGTCATGGGCTACGGCCCGATCCCGGCCACCGAGAAGGCCCTCGCCCAGGCCGGTCTGTCGATCGAGGACATCAACCTCTTCGAGATCAACGAGGCCTTCGCCGTCCAGGTGCTCGCCTTCCTCGAGCACTACGGCATCGCCGACGACGACGCGCGCGTCAACCAGTACGGCGGCGCCATCGCCTACGGCCACCCCCTCGCCTCCTCGGGCGTCCGTCTGATGACGCAGCTCGCCCGTCAGTTCGAGGAGCAGCCGGAGGTCCGTTACGGCCTCACCACCATGTGCGTCGGCTTCGGCATGGGCGCCACGGTGATCTGGGAGAACCCGCACCACAAGGACGCCGGAGGCGACAAGTGAGCACCGCTGAACTCCTCAAGGGAGCGGCCGAGCTGTTCCCCGACGAGGTCGTGACCTCGGCGAACGTACGCCACCTCGACCTGCCGTTCGGTGCCGGGCGCTTCGCGCTCATCACCCTCGACAACGGCTTCGACCACACCAAGCCGACCACCTTCGGCCCCGCGTCGCTGGCGAACCTGAACACCGCCATCGACCAGGTCGAGCAGGAGGCCGCGGCCGGCGAGATCGTCGGTATCGGTGTCACCGGCAAGCCGTTCATCTTCGCGGTCGGCGCCGACCTCAAGGGTGTCGAGCTGCTGAAGCGCCACGAGGACGCGCTCGCCATCGGCAAGGGCGGCCACGAGGTCTTCAAGCGTCTGTCGGGCCTCGCGGTCCCGACCTTCGCGTACTACAACGGCGCGGCGATGGGCGGTGGCGTCGAGGTCGGTCTGCACTGCTCGTACCGGACCGTCTCCGCGGCCCTGCCGGCCTTCTCGCTGCCCGAGGTCTTCCTCGGTCTGGTCCCCGGCTGGGGCGGCTGCACGATCCTGCCGAACCTGATCGGTGCGGACAAGGCCGTCTCGGTGATCATCGAGAACTCGCTCAACCAGAACAAGCAGCTCAAGGGCGGCCAGGTCTACGACCTCGGCATCGCCGACGCGCTGTTCGAGGGCGCGGACTTCCTGGAGCAGTCGCTGCTGTGGACGGCCGCCGTCCTCAAGGGCGAGATCGCCGTCGAGCGCCCGGAGATCGACCGCGGCGAGGCCTGGGACCAGGCCGTCGCGCGGGGCCGCTTCATCGCCGACAGCAAGGTGCACGGGGCCGCCCCGGCCGCCTACCGCGCGCTGGACATCATCGCCGGTGCCAAGGACGGGGACCTGCAGAAGGGCTACGACGCCGAGGACGTGGCGCTCGCCGACCTGATCATGGGCGGCGAACTGCGCTCCGGCATCTACGCCTTCAACCTGGTGCAGAAGCGCGGCAAGCGTCCGGCGGGTGCGCCGGACAAGTCGCTCGCGCGTCCGGTCACCAAGGTCGGCGTGGTCGGCGCGGGCCTGATGGCCTCGCAGCTCGCCCTCCTCTTCCTGCGCCGCCTCGAGGTCCCGGTCGTCCTCACGGACATCGACCAGGAGCGCGTCGACAAGGGTGTGGGCTACGTCCACGCCGAGATCGACAAGCTGCTCCTCAAGGGCCGCGTCAACAAGGACAAGGCCAACCGCCTGAAGGCCCTGGTCTCCGGTGTGCTGGACAAGGCCGAGGGCTTCTCCGACGCCGACTTCGTCATCGAGGCCGTCTTCGAGGAGATCGGCGTCAAGCAGCAGGTGTTCGCCGAGGTCGAGGCGGTCGCCCCGGCGCACGCGATCTTCGCGACCAACACCTCGTCCCTCTCCGTGTCGGAGATGGCGTCGAAGCTGAAGAACCCCGAGCGGGTCGTCGGCTTCCACTTCTTCAACCCGGTCGCGATCCTCCCGCTCCTGGAGATCGTGCGCGGCGAGCAGACGGACGACGCCTCGCTGGCCACGGCGTTCGCCGTCGCCAAGAAGCTGAAGAAGACCGCGGTCCTCACCAAGGACGCCCCGGCGTTCGTCGTGAACCGCATCCTGACCCGCTTCATGGGCGAGATCCAGAACGTCATCGACGAGGGCACCCCGGTCGAGGTCGCCGAGAAGGCCATCGAGCCGCTCGGCCTGCCGATGTCCCCGCTGGTCCTCCTCGAACTGGTCGGTCCCGCGATCGGTCTGCACGTCTCGGAGACCCTCAACCGGGCCTTCCCGGACCGCTTCACGGTCTCCCCGAACCTCGCGGCCGTCGTCAAGGCGGGCAAGCGCGGCTTCTACGTCTACGACTCCGGCAAGCCGGAGCTGGACCCCGAGGTCGCCGCTCTCCTCAAGCAGGGCGACACCGTCCTGACCGAGGAGCAGGTCCGCGACCGCGTCCTGGACGCGGTGGCCCAGGAGATCGGTCTGATGCTCGACGAGGGCGTCGTCGCCGAGGCCCAGGACATCGACCTCTGCCTGATCACCGGCGCGGGCTGGCCCTTCCACCTGGGCGGCATCACGCCGTACCTGGACCGCGAGGGCGTCTCGGAACGCGTGACCGGCAAGCGGTTCCTGGAGCCGGGCGCGGCTTCGGTTCCGGCGTAACGGCCTTACGTCATAGACAAGGAGGGCCTCCGCTTCGGGCGGAGGCCCTCCTTGTCGTTCTGCGAGACCAAGAAGCAGGACCCGACGGCTCCGGCCGGGACCCCTTCAGATCCCGGCCGGAGCCGTCGGCGTCAGACCACCCGCCAGGCCTCCAGGGCGATTCCTGGCTCGTCCTTGCGCCGGGTGACGCGGAGTTCGCCGGTCCCCGGGGAGAGCGTCGCGGCGACCACCCGGCCCTCCTCGTCCTCCGCCAGCGCCAGCAGGGCGTCGGCGGGGAGTTCGGACCCCGACTCGGTCCACCACGCGCCCGCCGACTCGTCCTCGGTCGGATAGGCGGCGAAGGCCACCCGGCCGCTCGCCGCCCGCTGGGCGAGCAACGTGCAGTCGTGGCCGTCGAGTTCGCAGCGGATGACGCGGACGGGGCCCGGTCCGGCCGAGGCCAGCAGGGCCACCGGCCTGGTGCCGGGACGCCAGGCGCACACATCGCCCGAGGTGTCGGTGAAGAAGAGCGTGGTCGAGTCGGCGGAGGTGGCGAGCGCCTGCAGCGTGTCCGGGCGGACCGGTGCCTCCAGCGCCTCGTCCAGGGCGGGTACTTCGCCCGCCTTCTCCTGGCGCCAGTGCAGAACGCCGCCCGGCACAGCCGCGTACAGCTCGACGCGGCCGGACATCCCGGTCACGGCCGCCAGATCCCCTTGGACGTCATGCCCCTTGAGGTCGTGCCAGGCCCCCCAGCCGCCCTTCTCCTTCTGGGCGATCATGCTGACTCCGCCGCCCTTGTTGCGGACGAAGACATGGGCGCGCCCCTGTGCGTCGACCGCGACGACGGGGTCGCCCGTCCGGTCCCCGGTGCGGTCGGGGTGACCGATCGGGTTCCAGTCGAGGGCGGCGAGGTCCGACCGGAAATGGGTCGAATGGACCAGGCCCGACTGGTTCTTGACCGTCGGGCGCCACGAGACCAGATGGGTATAGCGGTCCGGACCCTGGCCCAGGGCCAGTACCGAGTGCAGGCGCTGGTCGCCCCCCACGATGCGGGGCGGGTCCCAGGGGCCGCCGGGTCCGCGCTCCGCCCGGCAGCGGACAGTGGTCTCCGACAGCAGGTAGGCACCGAGCCTGCCGTCGCGACCGCGTATGAGCCAGTCGACGTTCACCGCTTCACCTTAATCGGGGGCGGCGCGCCCGGTGATCCGGGGCATGCCGCCCGCCGGGTCCCGCCCCTCCCCGTCAGCGGTTCACGGACGCTCGGCGCTGCGCGGCAGTCCGGCGCAGGACCCATGTCGCACCGGAACAAGTCCTGTGCGTCAAGATCACGCCGTCAGGCATCCTGTGGTTGATCACCGGGCTCGGATCCAGTCATCCGGACCCACTCGGCCGTGCCCACGGGTGCCCCCGGACGCATGCGGGCACCATCAGAACGGAGAAGACCCACATGGTAAGCAGACGTGAGCTGTTGGGCGGCATGGCACTCGCGGGGGCGGGCGCGATGACCGGCGTGGTCGGCAGCGCGGGGACCGCCGCGGCCGACGCCCCGCTGGACACCCCGTTCACTCCGGTCGCCACACCCCACCTTCTGGAAGCCGAGCGGATGGTCCACTACCAGCGGCTGCTGGCTGCCGGGCATCTGCCCCACGGCCTCTCCGGGCACTGGTCGCTGGACGGCTCCGCCGCCGACCGATCCGGTCACGACCGACCCCTCACCCTCGGCACCGGCGCGTCCTGGACCAGCCGGCGGGCCGGCGGCGAACTCACGCTCGACGGAACCCCGGCGGGATACGGAGCCACTTCCTCCGTCCTCGACACCACAGCTCCCTTCGCCGTCTCCGCCTGGGTCTGTCTGGCGGCCGACGCCGCGGCTGACAACATGTACACGGCAGTCAGCCAGGACGGCACAAGCTGCAGCCGCTTCCTGCTTCAGTACGACGACACCGCCCGGGCCTGGGCGTTCAAGGTGCGAACCGAGGATCAGGGCATCAAGATCTCCGCCCTGGCGACCACAGCCCCCACACCGGGCGCCTGGACCCACCTGACCGGGGTGTGGGACGGCAACCGCGTCCACCTGTACGTGAACGGCGTGCTGGAGGGAAGCGCGGACGCAACCGTGTCCTGGGCATCGCCCCAGGGCCTCAACGTCGGCAGGGCCCGCTGGGACGGCTCTTACGTCAACCGTTTCAAGGGGGCGATCGACGACGTCCGCGCGTACAGCCGTGCCCTGAGCGCCGACGAGGTCTCCCTCATCAGCGGCCGCACCGCTCGGCTCAACAACGTCTATCTGGTCGGCTCCCCCTCCACGGTCACCTGGGGTACGCCCGACGACCTGCCGAGCTGGATCGCACAGGCCCGCTGCTCCTCCTTCCTCACCTGGGTGCTGAAGCACACCTACAGTTGGGCCACCGACGACTACTTCTCCCAGTACTTCCACGACCGGATCCCGGAGGCTGCCGACTATCGGAATGCCTTCTCCGACGGCACCGCCGGTCCGCGGTTTCAGCGGATCCGGAAGGTCACCGATCTCCAGCCCGGGGATCTGATCGCGGTGGACTATCAGAGTCAAGTCGACGGCAGTACCGGCCATATCGTGATGGTCCGGGCAGTCAAGGGCGTTTTCACCGGAGTCGCGGACTTCGCGGGCGAGACCCAGTACGCCGTCGAGGTCGTCGACTGCACGTCCGACCCGCACGGCGTGTACGCACTGACCAACTACCCCAAATACCCCGACACTCGTATGGTCGGCGCCGAGCAGGCAGACCAGTTGGAAGGCGTCGGCATCGGGCACATGATGTTCTACGGATCGAATACCACAGGCGAGTTCTCTCGCTACCGGTGGAGCGTCAACACGGCCAAGGAGAACGCGCGCCCTGTGAGCTCCTGGCCGATAGCCGCGGCCCGCGTCGTCTGACCGGACGAGGCCGCCGAACGAACCGACGACTCTCCGGCAGAGTGAGGACATGACGACTCCGGAGGAACAGGCGACGCTGGTCGTCGTGGACGGCGCCAATGTGGTGGGCTCCGTGCCGGACGGCTGGTGGCGGGACCGCCGCGGCGCCGCCGAGCGGCTCAGGGACGGCCTGGTGGAGGTGGCCCGGCGGGGTCTGCCAGGCCACCCCGGTCCGTTGGAGATCGTGCTGGTGGTGGAGGGCGCGGCGCGCGGGGTGGACTCGGTCCCCGGGGTGCGGGTCGACGAGGCGCCGGGCAGTGGCGACGACCGCATGGTGGAGCTGGTGGCCGAGGCGCGGGACCGCCCGCGTCTCGTGGTCACGGCCGACCGCGAACTGCGCCGACGGGTCACCAGCCTGGGCGCCGAGGTCGCGGGCCCGCGCACCGTACGCCCCCACCCCTGACACGGGCCCCGGGGACGCCGGGCGGCCGGGAGCGGGCGCGCGTCGGCGGGCTCGGGCCCGACGGGTACCGACGTGCGGCGGCCCCGTGCCGGGTGGCCGGGTGCCGGGCACGGGGCCGGTGAGCGGGTGACGGGCGGTCAGCCGGCCGTGCCGCCGGGCGGGTTCCGGGTGCCCTGCGGGCCGGTCTCCTCGCGACGCCCCAGGAGGCTGTGCCTCCGTCCGTACAGGAAGTACACGACGATGCCGATCACCATCCAGATCGCGAACCGCAGCCAGGTCTCCGCCGGCAGGTTCAGCATCAGCCACAGCGTCGCGAGCACCGACAGGATCGGCACCCAGGGCACCAGCGGGGTGCGGAAGGAGCGGGGCAGGTCGGGGCGGGTGCGGCGGAGGACGACGACGCCCACCGCGACCACGATGAAGGCGAAGAGCGTGCCGATGTTGACCAGTTCGGCGAGCTCGCTGAGGGTGGTGAAGCCCGCGAGGATCGCGATGATGACACCGAGCAGGATGGTGGGCCGGTGCGGGGTCCGGAACTTCGGGTGGACGCGGGAGAAGAACCGCGGCAGCAGCCCGTCGCGGCTCATCGCGAAGAAGACGCGGGTCTGGCCGAGCAGCAGGATCATGCAGACCGTGGTGAGTCCGACGGCGGCGCCGAAGCTGATGACGCCCGCGAACCAGGGATGTCCGGTCGCCTTGAACGCGTCGGCGAGCGGTGCGTCGATGGACAGTTCGGTGTACTTCTGCATGCCGGTGACCACGATCGACACCAGGACGTAGAGCGCGGTGCAGATGAAGAGCGAACCGAGGATGCCGCGCGGCATGTCCCGCTGCGGGTTCTTGGTCTCCTCGGCGGCCGTCGCGACCACGTCGAAGCCGATGAAGGCGAAGAACACGACGGAGGCCGCGGTGAAGATGCCCATCACGCCGAAGTTGGTCGGCGCCCAGCCGAACATGATCTGGATCAGCGGCGACTTGATGCCGCTGCCCGCCTCCACGTTCTGCGCCGGCGGGATGAACGGCGAGTAGTTCTTGCCCTCGATGAAGAAGGCGCCCGCGATGATCACGATCAGGACGACGGTGACCTTGATCGCCACGACCACCGTGGTGATCCGGGCGGAGAGCTTCACGCCGACGACGAGGATGGCCGTGAGCACCAGCACCAGCGCGGATGCGAGGATGTCGAAGCCGAATCCGTGCGCGCCGTCGCGGCCGCCGAGCGAGTCGGGAAGGTGCCAGCCCGCGTTGTCCATCAGCGAGCGCACGTAGCCGGACCAGCCGACCGCCACCACCGCCGTGCCGAGCGCGAACTCCAGGACCAGGTCCCAGCCGATGATCCAGGCGGGCAGCTCGCCCAGGGAGGCGTACGAGAAGGTGTACGCGGATCCCGCGACCGGGACCGTGGAGGCGAACTCCGCGTAGCACAGGGCCGCCAGTCCGCAGGCGACACCCGCGGCGACGAAGGCCAGCGAGACACCGGGTCCCGCGTTCTCCTTGGCCACCTTGCCGGTGAGGACGAAGATGCCGGTGCCGATGATGACGCCGACGCCGAACACGGTGAGGTCCAGAGCGGACAGCGACTTCTTGAGCGCGTGCTCCGGCTCCTCGGTGTCCAAGATCGATTGTTCGACCCTTTTCGTCCTGAAGAGGGTGTTGCTCACGGACGTACCTCCCACGCTTGTCGTCCTCGACATGATCGAGAGGGCAGGTAGCACGTATGCCCCGACGCGGCGCGCATCACGCGGATGGGCCGGTTCCACCACCCGTACAGGGTGCTGGAACCGGCCCATCGGCCGTGTGGGGATGCGTCAGTCGCGCGCGGGCTGTACGGCGTCCACGGCCTGCGCGGCGCTGCTCTCGAAACGGCCGTCGAGCTTGGCGACGAGACCGGTGACCTGCCGGGCGATGTCCGGCGCGGTCAGCCCGATCTCGGCCATGACCTCGGCGCGGGAGGCGTGGTCGAGGAAGCGCGGCGGAATGCCGAAGTCGCGCAGCGGGATGTCGACGCCCGCGTCGCGCAGGGCCTGCGCGACGGCCGAGCCGACACCGCCCACCCGGGAGTTGTCCTCGACGGTGACGACCACGCGGTGCTGCTCGGCGAGCGGCGCCATGGCCTCGTCCACCGGCTTGACCCAGCGCGGGTCCACGACGGTGGTGGAGATGCCCTGACGGTCCAGCAGAGCGGCGATCTCCAGGCACATCGGGGCGAGCGCGCCGACGGAGACCAGCAGCACGTCGGGCGCGTCGGTGCCGGGCTCCCGCAGGACGTCCATGCCGCCGATCCGGCCCAGGGCGGGGACGGCCGGGCCGACCGCGCCCTTGGAGAAGCGCACCACGGTGGGCGCGTCCTTCACCTCGACGGCTTCGCGGAGCTGGGCACGGACCTGGTCGGCGTCGCGCGGCGCGGCGAGCCTGAGGCCCGGGACGACCTGGAGGATGGACATGTCCCACATGCCGTTGTGCGAGGCGCCGTCGGTGCCGGTGACACCAGCGCGGTCCAGGACGAAGGTGACACCGCACTTGTGCAGGGCCACGTCCATCAGGACCTGGTCGAAGGCGCGGTTCAGGAAGGTCGCGTAGACGGCGAAGACGGGGTGCAGTCCGCCGGTGGCGAGGCCGGCCGCGGAGACGGCGGCGTGCTGCTCGGCGATGCCGACGTCGTAGACCCGCTTGGGGAACGCCTTGGCGAACCGGTCGAGGCCGACCGGCTGGAGCATCGCGGCGGTGATCGCGACGATGTCCTCGCGCTCCTTGCCGAGCGCCACCATCTCCGCGCCGAAAACGGAGGTCCAGTCGGCGCCGGAGGAGGCGATCGGCAGGCCCGTGTCCGGGTGGATCTTGCCGACGGCGTGGAAGCGGTCCGCCTCGTCCTGGAGCGCGGGCTGGTAGCCGCGGCCCTTCTCGGTGAGGCAGTGCACGATGACCGGGCCGCCGAAGCGCTTCGCGCGGGCCAGGGCCGATTCCAGGGCCTCGATGTCGTGGCCGTCGATCGGGCCGACGTACTTCAGGCCGAGGTCCTCGAACATGCCCTGCGGGGCGATGAAGTCCTTCAGGCCCTTCTTCGCGCCGTGCAGGGTCTCGTAGAGCGGCTTGCCGACGACCGGCGTGCGCTCCAGGAGGTCCTTGCCGCGGGCCAGGAAGCGCTCGTAGCCGTCGGTGGTGCGCAGGGTCGCCAGGTGGTTCGCGAGGCCGCCGATGGTCGGCGCGTACGAACGCTCGTTGTCGTTGACGACGATGATCAGCGGGCGGTCCTTGGCATCGGCGATGTTGTTCAGCGCCTCCCAGGCCATGCCGCCGGTGAGCGCGCCGTCACCGATGACGGCGACCACGTGGTCGTTCCTGCCGAGGACCTCGTTCGCCTTCGCGAGTCCGTCGGCCCAGCCGAGGACCGTCGAGGCGTGCGAGTTCTCGATGACGTCGTGCTCGGACTCCGCCTGCGCGGGGTAGCCGGACAGACCGCCCTTCATCTTCAGCCGGGAGAAGTCCTGCCGGCCGGTGAGCAGCTTGTGGACGTAGGACTGGTGGCCCGTGTCCCACAGCACTCTGTCCTTCGGTGACTCGAAGACGCGGTGCAGGGCGATGGTCAGCTCCACGACACCGAGGTTGGGGCCGAGGTGGCCACCGGTCTTGGAGACCGCGTCGACGAGGAAGGTCCGGATCTCCCCTGCCAGCTGGTCGAGCTGCTCCAGGGTCAGCCGGTCCAGATCGCGCGGTCCCGTGATGCGGGTCAGCAGCGCCACCCGTGCCTCCTTGCAGTGATCGAGCTGTTGCCGGGTTCGTCGAGTCTAATGTTCCGTCTTTTCGGGCGCGGGCCGGGCCTGGCGATCCACGCCACACGAACGGCCCAACCGGACGGAACACGCGTTCCCGTCCGGACGTGGCTGCGTCCGGCGCCTCGACGGGCACCGGACGTGACTGTGCCCGGCGCCGCCATTGGCGCCGGGCACAGGCCTGGGTGGGTGAGAACCCTACGCGCGACCCGCGGTCTTCTGGGTCTTGCGGGTGACGGCGTCGATGACGACCGTGGCGAGCAGAACGCCACCGGTGATCATGTACTGGACCGGCGAGGCGATGCCCTGCAGGGCCAGACCGTACTGGATGGAGACGATCACCAGAACACCCAGCAGGGCGTTCCAGGTGCGGCCACGGCCACCGAAGAGGCTGGTGCCACCGATGACGGCCGCCGCGATGGCGTTCATCAGGAGGTCACCGGCGCCCGCGCCCTGGTTGGCGGAGGCGATCTTCGAGGCGATGAACAGACCGCCGACGGCGGCGAAGGTGCCGGAGATCGAGAAGACCGAGATCCGGATCAGCTCGACGTTGATACCGGCACGGCGGGAGGCCTCGACGCTGCCACCGAGCGCGAAGATCTTCCGGCCGAACGAGGTACGGCGCAGCACGAAGTCCGTGACCAGCAGGACCGCGAGGAAGATCACCACGGCGAGCGGCAGGCCCTTGTACTGGTTGTACATGATCGCCACGCCGAAGCTGAGGATACCCAGCAGCACCGTGCGGGCGATGGTCTCGCTCACCGGGCGGGACGGCACACCGGCCGCCTCGCGGCGCTTGTTGCCGAGGTACGAGCTGAGGAAGAACCCGGCGGTCACGACGACCGCGAGCACGTAGGCGGCGGCGACATCGGTGAAGTAGTAGCTGGTCAGCTTGGCGACGACGCCCTCGCTGTCCAGGTTGATGGTGCCGTTGCTGCCGAGGATCTGGAGCATGAGGCCGTTCCAGAACAGCAGACCCGCCAGGGTGACGGCGAAGGCCGGCACACCGATGCGCGCGAAGACGAAGCCCTGGATCGCACCGGCGGCCGTGCCGGTGAGGATGGCCAGGACGAACGCCAGCCATTCGTTCATGCCGTGCGTGACGCTGAGCACGGCGAACGTGGCTCCGGCCAGACCGGAGAGCGAACCGACCGACAGGTCGATCTCACCGAGCAGCAGCACGAAGACGATGCCGACCGCGATCATGCCCGTGCCGACCATGGCGACGGAGATGTCGGAGATGTTGCCCGCGGTGAGGAAGTTCTCGTTCAGGCTCGCGAAGATCGCCCAGATGACGATCAGGCCGATGACGACCGGGATGGAACCCAGGTCACCGGACTTCATCTTGCGCTTGAACTCGCCGACGTAGCCGGCGAGGCCCTGCTCGCGGACGAGCAGGCGCGGGTCGACGGCGGTGACCGCCTTGGCGGCCGCCTCGGGGTTCGCCACGTCGTGGGAACCGGTCTCAGAAGTCTTGTCGATGCTCACTTCTGAGCCTCCCCGCTGCGCGCCGCACGACGGGTCACGGCGTTCTCCGTGGCGCCCGTGATGGCGGAAATGATCTCTTCCTGGGAGGTCGACTTGACCTCGAAGATGCCGTTGTTGCGTCCGAGACGCAGAACGGCGACCTTGTCGGCCACGGCCTTGACGTCAGCCATGTTGTGGCTGATGAGGATCACGGCGTGACCCCGCTCGCGCAGCCGCTCGACCAGGTCGAGGACCTGGGCGGTCTGCTCGACGCCGAGGGCCGCGGTGGGCTCGTCGAGGATGACGAGCTTGGGCTCACCGAGCATCGAACGGGCGATCGCCACGGTCTGGCGCTGACCGCCGGAGAGCGAGGCGATCGGGATGCGGACGCTGGGGATGCGGATGGACAGCGTGTCCAGCAGCTCGCGGGAGCGGCGCTCCATCTCGACCTCGTCCAGGACACCGCGCTTCTTGAGCTCGCGTCCCAGGTAGAGGTTCCCCACGACGTCGATGTTGTCGCAGAGCGCGAGGTCCTGGTAGACCGTCGCGATGCCCAGGTTCTGGGCGTCGTGCGGGCGGTTGATCTGAACGGCCTTGCCGTCCCATTCGATGGAGCCCTCATCGATGGGGTGCACGCCGGCGATCGTCTTGACCAGCGTGGACTTTCCGGCGCCGTTGTCGCCCACCAGGGCGACCACTTCACCGGCGTGGACTTCAAGCTCTACATCGGTGAGCGCCTGGACGGCACCGAATCGCTTGGAGACCCCGCGCAACGCCAGAACAGGCGTAGCGGACACGTGAACCATCTCCTTCGCCGCCTGACCCGGCGGGAGGTTGTGCAGAAGTTTGCGGTGGGGTTCCGTCCGGTGCCCCGCTTAGCTTGCGGGGCTGTTGGATGCGGGGCACCGGAGGAGCTTTGGATCAACGAGTCACGTACGGGAATTCAGCGGCGAATTCCCGTACGCGTGGACGACTCGCGGCTGATTACTGCAGGCCGGCCTTCTTGCAGGCCGCGGCGTAGGCCGGGGTGCAGATGTCGTTGACCGTGTACAGGCCGTCCTTGACGACGGTGTCCTTGATGTTGTCCTTGGTCAGCGAGGTGACCGGGACCAGCACGGACGGGATCTGCTTGTCGGTCGGGCTGTCGACCTTGTCCTTGGCGACGGAGTCGAGCGACTTGCCCTGGGCGAGCGCGACGGCCAGCTCGGCGGCCGCGTCGGCCTCCGGGGCGTACGGCTTGTAGACGCTCATGAACTGCTCACCCGCGAGGATGCGCTGCACACCGGCGAGCTCGGCGTCCTGGCCCGTGACCGGGACCTTGATGCCGGCGGCCTTCAGCGCGGTGATGATACCGCCGGCCATGCCGTCGTTCGCGGAGTAGACACCGACGATGTTCTTCTTGCCGAGGGCCGAGATCGCCGCCTCCATGTTGGCGTTGGCGTTCTCCGGCTTCCACTCCTTGGTGTCGTACTCCTTGCCGACGTTCACCTTGCCGTCGAGCACCTCGTGGGCGCCGGCCTTGAACTGAGCGGCGTTCGGGTCGGTGACCGAACCGTTCATCATGACGATCTTGCCGGACTTGGCCTTGGAGCCGAGCGCGGTGAGGAGCGCCTCACCCTGCGTCTTGCCGACCGTCTTGTTGTCGAACGAGGTGTAGGCCGAGATGGGGCCCTGCGCGAGGCGGTCGTAGGCCACGACCGGGATGCCGGCGTCCTTGGCCTTCTGGACCGAGCTCTTGATCGCGGCGGCGTCCACAGCGTCAACGATCAGCACGTCCACCTTGTTGGTGATCATCGTGTCGACCTGCTGGTTCTGGGTGCTCGCGTCCTGCTTGGCGTTCGCGTAGACGACCGTGCCCTTGTTGTTCGTGAGCTCCGCGACCTTCTTCTCGATCAGCGGCTTGTCGAACTTCTCGTAGCGGGCCGTCTGGTTCTCCGGAAGGAGCAGACCGACCTTGATCGCGTCGCCCTTCTTGGCGGAGCTGGCGGAGCTGTCGCTCCCGCCACCGGACTCCTTCGCGCTGCCACAGGCGGCGAGAGAGACAGCCATTGCACCAGCGGCAACGGCAACGGCGGCACGACGCATCTGCGTGTTCATTCCTAAACCTCCCTGACGAGGCCGCGTCGTTGCGGCCGAGGTGGACTGGAGTCAACTCGGCCACACGTGCGACGTCAAGAAGTAAATACTTAACGAGATGGCAACGGTGCCATGCGTTCTCTAAGTGAAGACAGGAGTACCGGCCGACAGAGAACCGTCCAAAAGGGTCGAATCGCCCATCTCGCTGAGTGCGAGAGCAAGCGCTCCGAGCACCTCCGCACGGCCCCCAAGTGCCCCTGGCAACACCGAGAGTTGACGTGCGGCGCTGGGGATCGCGTAGCGGCCGACAGACTCCCTTATGGGCCCGAGAACGAGCTCGCCGGCCTCGGCGAGATCGCCGCCGAGGACCACCCGACTCGGGTTCAGCAAATTGCAGAGGTTCGCGACTCCACTGCCGATGTGGCGGCCGACGTCGGCGATCACCCGACGGCAGCCCGGATCTCCGTCCCGCGCCAGCCTGACCACGCCCTCCATGGTCAGATCGGTACCGTGACTGGACTGGAGCAGCGGCAGCACATAACGCGCCGCCGCGAACGTCTCCAGGCAGCCGCGGTTGCCGCAACGGCAGACGGGGCCGGATTCATCAAGTGTAATATGCCCGATTTCTCCCGCTGTGCCACCCGGGCCGCGGTAGATCTTGCCCTCGATGACCAGGCCGGCGCCGACACCGCTGGCGACCTTGATGTAGGCGAGGTCCCGGACCCCGCGACCGCTGCCCCAGACCATCTCGCCGAGTGCGCCCAGATTGGCGTCGTTGTCCACCTGGACGGGCACGCCGAGCCGCCCCCGCAGCTCCTCGGCGGGCCTCGCGCCGGTCCAGCCGGGCAGGATCGAGGTGGACCCCAGGGTGCCCGACTCCACGTCGATGGGCCCCGGTACACCGAGGCCCACGCCCGCGATTTTGGAACGGTCCACACCCGTTGCTGCAATCAGGCGGCTGACCAGCTCCTCGGCCCGGTCGAAGCCCTGGGCGGCGGAGGCGTCCACGTCCAGCGGCTCGGACTCCTCGGCCAGCACCTGATGGGCCAGATTTCCGACAGCGACGCGCAAATGGGTATGCCCGAAGTCGACGCCGATGACGATGCCCGCGTCCCCGCTCAGGGACACGCTGCGCGCCCTGCGGCCTCCCGCCGAGGTGGGTGTGACCTCGACCGTTCCACCGTCCTTGAGTTCACGAACGATATTGGAAACGGTCGCGGCCGACAGGCCCGTCGCCCTCGCGATCTCCGCCTGCGTGAGCGAACCGGCGAGGCGCACCGCTCGCACGACGCGCTCCAGATTGGCTCGGTGCAGCGACGACTGCGACCCCGGAGTCTCCATCGACTCATCCACTCCTGCCCTCAGCCGGGCGGCCCCGATGCCGCCCATGTGATCTGGGTCACGTCAACGGGACCCCGGTCACTTACAAGTTGTGAACTCCAAGCTCCGCTGAACGGGTTACCGCAGTCAAGTCCTTGACGGAAATCGGGGTCGCCCAGTCATGTTCGAGTCCCGGCCCCACCCGGACACACATACGCCACCTCCGGGACGGAGGTGGCGTATGTGACGGACGGGACGATTCGTTACTTGAGTGTCGCCGAAGTGAGACCTGCCTGGACCTGGCGCTGGAACGACAGGTAGACGATCAGCATGGGGATCATGGCGATGGTCACGCCGGCGAACAGGACGGGCAGGTCGGTGGCGTAGCCCTGCTGCTGCTGGAGCTGGATGAGGCCCTGGGTCAGGACGTAGCGCTCCGGATCGGAACTGGTCTGCGGCTGCATCAGCACCGAGGGGAGGATGTACTGGTTCCACTGGCCCAGTACGTTGAAGATGCCGACGCTGAGCAGTCCGGGCTTGGCCATGGGCAGCATGACCTGGAAGAACGCCCGGGTGTGCGAGGCGCCGTCGAGCACCGCCGCCTCGAAGACCGCCGTGGGCAGCGTCCTGAAGAAGGCGTGCATGAAGAACACGGTGAACGGCAGCGAGTAGGCCACGTACACCAGGACCAGGCCTTGGTAGGTGTTCAGCATGTCGAGACGCTTGACCATGAAGAACAGTGGCACCAGGGCCAGGAAGACGGGGAACATGGCCCCGCCGACGAAGAAGAAGTAGACGATCCGGTTGCCCGGGAACTCGTAGCGGGCCAGGACGTACGCCGCCATCGCGCCGAGCAGCATGGTCAGCGGGACGGAGAACACCAGGACGATCAGGGTGTTGGCGAAGTAGTCACCGATGCCCTTGTTCCAGGCCCGGCCGAAGACGTCGAACTGCCAGTTCGAGGGCCAGCCGAGGGCCGAACCGCCGATCTGCGCGTCGGTCTTGAAGGAGCTCAGGACCAGCCAGAGCAGCGGCAGGATGATCAGGATCGCCCAGAGGGCGAGGAACCCGTGCGAGAAGACGTTGAGGGCCATGCCCTCGGTGCGCTTGTCGCCCGGCCGCGGCGGCGCCTTCCTGGCGCCTCGCTGCGGGGGTACTGCGGCGCCGTCGACCTTCGCCGGCTCCGTGATGGGTGCGCTCATAGTCGTGTCTCCCGCTCAGAACTCGATGCGCTCGCGGCGGGTGGCGCGCAGCGTGACCACGGACAGGATCAGGGTGAGAAGGAGCATCACGACGCCCATGGCACAGGCGTAGCCGCTCTTTCCGAAGTAGAGGAAGTTGCGCATCATGACGTTCGCCATGACCTCGCTGTGGTGGTCGGGACCGCCGCCGTAACCGGTGCCCTGTGTCGTGGTCGAGACGAGCACGAACATGTCCATCGCGATGATGCCGAGATAGACCCAGGCGGTCTGCACCGTGTCCCACAGCAGGGGCAGGGTGACCCGGAAGAAGGTGTGGGTGCGGCTCGCGCCGTCCAGCAGCGCAGCCTCGTAGATGTCCCGCGGGATGGACTGCATGGCGGCGGAGAACAGCACCAGATAGAAGCCGACGCCGTGCCAGACGACGACCGCCATCAGGCACCAGAGCACCAGGTTGGGCTCGTTCATCCACTCGATGGGGTTGTTGCCGTCGACCAGACCGAGCTTGATCAGCAGGCCGTTGAGCAGACCTCCGCTGTCACTGCGGTAGAGGGCTCCGAAGAGCACCGCGACGATCGCGAGTGACAGGACCTGCGGGAAGAAGTACACGATCTTGTAGAAGCGCGAGCCCGCGACGCCCTGGACACCGCCGGCGCCACCCCGCCCGCCCGCGTTCACCATGAAGGCGAAGAAGAGGGCGAGCAGGATGGTGATCACCGGGATGAACACCAGGAACAGGATGTTGTGCCAGATCGCCTGGAGGAATACGTCGTCCTGGAACAACGCCTTGTAGTTGTCCAGGCCGACGAAACTGAACGTCTGCGACTGACCCTTCCAGTCGGTGAAGGAGTAACCGATGGTCTGTAGGTAAGGCCAGATCACGAAGATCAGATACAGCGCCAAAGGTGCGAGGAGAAACCCCGCGACGAACCGGTTCTGCCCTTTTCGCATGGCATCCTGCCCCTGGTGTTCCGGGTTTACATGATCAGTCGCGGTGGTTCTTCTTGGACGCCGGGTCCTTGGCCGCCTTGTCGACCGCCGCCTGCGCCCGCTTCAGCCATTCCTTCGGCTGGATGCGCTTGGCCATCAGCTCGTTGGACGCGTTCTGGATGGAGACGTCCATCTCGCTGTACCAGTTGGGGTACAGGTAGTTGAAGGAGTTGTCGCCGGCCGCCTTGGAGGCCTCGACCGTGGACTGCGTACCGGGCCGGAGCTGCACGCCGTCGGACACACCGTCCTTGAGGATGGTGAGGGAGTTGGCCTTCTGGGCGAAGAGCGTCGACCACTCCTTGGAGAGCATGGAGCGCATGAACTCCTGGGCCTCGGCCAGGTTCGCGGCCTTCGCGGGGATGATGAACGGCTCGCCCGAGCCGGCCCGGATCGCCTCGAACGGCAGCTTGTCGCCCGGAAGGCTGGGCATCGGCATGAACTTCATGTCGAAGTCGGCCGGGGTCTGCTTGAGCTGCTCGTTCTCCAGCCAGGAGCCACAGGTGATGAACGCGGCCTTGTACTGGTTCCACCGCGTCTGCGACTCGGTGTGGGTCAGGCCGTTGGTGCCGGCCAGCAGGTAGCCCTTTTCCACGACCTCGTAGACGGCCTCGATGGCCGCCTTCGCGGCGTCGGACCCGACGAACGCCTTGGGGTCGAGGTTGTCGATCGCCTTCATGGCGTCCAGACCGCCCTGCTTGGCGATCAGGTCCATGATGGCGACGTTGATGTAGTACGGGTACTTGCCCTGGTGGGCGAGGCCGCCGATGCCCTGCGACTTGGCGTCCTTGCAGATGGCGAGGAAGTCGTCCCAGGTCTTGGGCACCTCCCAGCCCTTCTCCTTGAAGAGCTTGCCGGAGTACCACAACCCCCACACCGTGTAGATGTAGTTGAGGGCCACGACCTTGCCGCCCTGCAGGCCCGGGTCGAGCGTGCCGGGGATCAGCGTGTCGCGGACCTTCTTCGACGGGTCGTCGATGGAAGGGGCGTCGAGGACGGCGGCGAGGTCGAGGAGCTGACCGCTCTTGTAGAGCACGTCCAGCTTGATCTGCTGGGCGCCCGAGTCGTCGACGATGTCCGGCGGGTTGCCGCCGTTGAAGCGCGGCTGGAGCTTGCCGGTGATCTCCTGGGTACCGGTGTGGGCGCTCTTGCTGCCCCACTTCTTGTCGAACGCGGCTTCCCACGCCTTGGCGTAGTCGTCGCCGTAGCCGCCCTTGAAGACGACGACGTCGAGCTTGCCGTTGCCCTTCTTCACACCGAAGGGGTTGTCCTTGCTGGTCTTGCCGGTGCCCTTGTCGCCGGAGTTGTCGTCATCGCCCCCGCCGCTCGCACACGCGGACAGGAAGCTCATCGTCGGGACGGTGATCAGGCCGAGTGCGGCCGACCTCTTGATGAGGTCACGGCGGCCGACACCCTCGGGGCTGCTGTTCTCGGCGGAAGTGGATCCCATGCTCAAGTCCTCGCCTTCTCCAGGACTCAGGCGGTGAACCGGATCCTCCCCGGCACCGCGGTCAGTTCAAGCTGGGGTCGTGCGTGGGGGATTCACCAGGACGAACCGGTGTTACGTGTATGGACCACGCTCCACCGTCCCGCGAAATTCCCCCCAGGGTCCTGCCTGTCCAGAGCCAGTCGATCGACTGGCCGGACGCGACAGGTATAGTCCACTTCCCGCCAGCGGAGCAAGATCGAATGCAGGTTTGGCCGTCGGTCTTTTCCGAGTTGAGACCTCACGGAAATATGGGGCACCCCCGGACCACCCCGACGAAGATCCACACCGCGCCGGCGTCCCGCAATGAACTCAATGCACGGTTCGTCACACGGTATTCACCCCGGATGCCACACCCAACACCCTTGACAGCACTGTCAACTTGACGCCCAAATGGTCCTTGCGCATCGAAATTGACAACGTTGTCCAGGTGCAGGGAGGGTGCTCGCGCATGCAGCACAGAGCTCGGTACAGACAGAGTCCCACGCGGCGGTCCGGATGGCGCTCCCCGGCGGCACTGGGGGTGGCGGCTCTCTCCCTGTTAGCGGCCTCCCAGGGCGTCGCGGTCGCCCTGCCCGCCCAAGCGGCAAAGCCCGACCGGGAGTTCGGCTCCTCGTTCGAATCGGGCGATCCCGCCCCGGACTGGCTCAACACGGTGGACACCGCTCCCGACGGGACGAAGCGGTCCTCCGGCGTCGACGGCGGCTACAGCACCGGCATCCCCGGCAATGTGACCGACCACGTCACCGACGTGCGGGCCAGCGGCGAGAACACCGGCGCGGGCGAGGTCAAGGAGAACCTCGTCGACGGCGAGCCGAGCAGCAAGTGGCTGACCTTCGAGCCCACCGGCTGGGCGGAGTTCGACCTCGACGCGCCGGTCAAGGCGGTCACGTACGCGCTCACGTCCGCGAACGACCACGACGAACGGGACCCGCGGGACTGGACCCTCCAGGGCTCCACGGACGGCAAGGACTGGAAGACCCTCGACACCCGCTCCGGCGAATCCTTCGGCGAGCGGTTCCAGACGAAGTCGTACGACATCGAGAGTCCCGTCGAGTACCAGCACTTCCGGCTCGACGTCACGAAGAACAACGGCGGCGACATCCTGCAGATCGCCGACGTCCAGTTCTCGACGGGCCGGAGCGACGACCCGACGCCCAAGGACATGCTCTCGCTCGTGGACCGGGGGCCGAGCGGCTCGCCGACCGCGAAGGCGGGCGCGGGCTTCACCGGCAAGCGGGCCCTGCGCTACGCCGGCACCCACAAGGGTGATGGCCGGGCGTACTCGTACAACAAGGTGTTCGACGTGAACGTGGCCGTGGGGCGCGACACGGAACTGTCGTACCGGATCTTCCCCTCGATGGCGGACGGCGACCGGGACTACGACGCCACGAACGTGGCCGCGGACCTGGTGTTCACCGACGGCACCTCGCTGAGCGGTCTCGACGCCGTGGACCAGCACGGATTCACGCTGACGCCGCAGGGCCAGGGCGCCGCCAAGGTGCTCTACGTCAACCAGTGGAACAGCGTCACCTCGCGGATCGGTTCCGTCGCGGCCGGGAAGACCGTCGACCGGATCCTCCTCGCGTACGACTCGCCCAAGGGCCCCGCGAAGTTCCGCGGCTGGCTGGACGACGTCGCGCTCAGGACGGCCGCACCGCAGAAACCGGCGGCGCACCTGGCCGACTACGCGCTCACGACCCGCGGCACCAACTCCAGCGGCGGCTTCTCGCGCGGCAACAACTTCCCGGCGACGGCCGTACCGCACGGCTTCAACTTCTGGACGCCGGTGACCAACGCGGGCTCGCTGAGCTGGCTGTACGACTACGCGCGTGCAAACAACGCGGACAACCTGCCCACCATCCAGGCGTTCAGCGCGAGCCACGAGCCGAGCCCCTGGATGGGCGACCGGCAGACCTTCCAGGTGATGCCGTCGGCCTCCTCCGGTACCCCGGAAACCGGCCGCACCGCCCGCGAACTGGCCTTCAGGCACGAGAACGAGACCGCGCGGCCGTACTACTACGGCGTCACGTTCGAGAACGGTCTCAAGGCGGAGATGGCCCCGACGGATCACGCCGCCGCCCTGCGCTTCACCTATCCGGGCGACGACGCGAGCGTGATCTTCGACAACGTCACCGAGCAGGCGGGCCTGACGCTGGACACCTCGGCGGGAGTCGTCACCGGCTACTCGGACGTGAAGTCCGGGCTGTCGACCGGCGCCACCCGGCTCTTCGTCTACGGGACCTTCGACGCGCCCGTGACCGAGGGCTCCTCCAGCGGCGTCAAGGGCTATCTCAAGTTCAGGCCCGGCTCCGACCACACCGTCACCCTGCGCCTGGCCACCTCGCTCATCAGCATCGACCAGGCCAAGGACAACCTGAGCCAGGAGATCCCGGACGGCACGTCCTTCGACGCGGTCAAGAAGGGGGCGCGCAAGCAGTGGGACAGGCTGCTGGGCAAGGTCGAGGTGCAGGGCGCCACGCCGGACCAGCTCACGACGCTGTACTCCAGCATGTACCGGCTCTACCTGTACCCGAACTCCGGTTTCGAGAAGGTGGGTTCGAAGGACCAGTACGCCTCGCCGTTCTCCGCGATGCCGGGTCCCGACACCCCGACCCACACCGGGGCGAAGATCGTCGACGGCAAGGTGTACGTCAACAACGGCTTCTGGGACACCTACCGGACGACCTGGCCCGCCTACTCTTTCCTGACGCCCGGTCAGGCCGGTGAGATGGTCGACGGGTTCGTCCAGCAGTACAAGGACGGCGGCTGGACCTCGCGCTGGTCCTCGCCCGGCTACGCGGACCTGATGACCGGCACCTCCTCGGACGTGGCGTTCGCGGACGCGTACGTCAAGGGTGTCGACTTCGACGCCAAGTCGGCGTACGAGGCGGCCCTGAAGAACGCGACGGTCGTCCCGCCGACCTCCGGCGTGGGCCGCAAGGGCATGACCACCTCACCCTTCCTCGGCTACACGAGCACCTCCACGGGCGAGGGCCTGTCCTGGGCCATGGAGGGCTACGTCAACGACTACGGCATCGCCCGGATGGGCAAGGCGCTCTACGAGAAGACCGGCGAGAAGCGCTACAAGGAGGAGTCGGACTACTTCCTCAACCGCTCCCAGGACTACGTGAACCTCTTCGACTCCAAGGCCGGCTTCTTCCAGGGCCGCGACGCCAAGGGCGACTGGCGGGTCGACTCCACGAAGTACGATCCGCGCGTGTGGGGTTACGACTACACGGAGACCGACGGCTGGGGGTACGCGTTCACCGCACCGCAGGACTCGCGCGGTCTCGCCAACCTGTACGGAGGCCGCGGCGCGCTCGCGGAGAAGCTCGACACGTACTTCTCGACCCCGGAAACGGCCTCGCCGGACACCGTGGGCTCCTACGGCGGAGTCATCCACGAGATGACCGAGGCCCGGGACGTACGGATGGGCCAGTACGGCCACTCCAACCAGGTGGCCCACCACGTCACCTACATGTACGACGCGGCCGGGCAGCCCTGGAAGGCCCAGAAGAACATCCGCGAGGTCCTCTCCCGCCTCTACACCGGCAGTGAGATCGGCCAGGGCTACCACGGGGACGAGGACAACGGCGAGCAGTCGGCCTGGTACCTCTTCTCCGCGCTCGGCTTCTACCCGCTGGTGATGGGCAGCGGCGAATACGCCATCGGCTCACCGCTGTTCACCAAGGTGACCGTCCACCTGGAGAACGGCCACGACCTGGTCGTCAAGGCCCCGCGCAACAGCACGAGGAACGTGTACGTGCAGGGCGTCCGGTTCAACGGCAAGGCGTGGAAATCGACCGCGCTGCCCCACTCGCTGATCAGCCGGGGCGGAGTGCTGGAGTTCGACATGGGCTCCAAGCCGTCCTCGTGGGGCACCGGCAGGAACGCGGCACCGGCGTCGGTCACCGAGGACGACAAGGCGCCGTCGCCACGCGCGGACGCCCTGAAGGGGGACGGCGCCCTGTTCGACAACACCTCCGCCACGGACGCCCGTGTCACCTCGGTGGATCTGCCGACCGGCGCCGGGACCAAGGGAGTTCAGTACACGCTGACCTCCGGGGACCACACCAAGGCGCCGACCGGATGGACCCTGCAGGGTTCGTCGGACGGGACCACGTGGACGGACCTCGACCAGCGCTCCGGTGAGTCCTTCCCCTGGGACAGGCAGACCCGGGCGTTCACGGTCGCGACGCCCGGCTCGTACGCCCACTACCGTCTCGTCCTCGACGGCGAGTCCACCCTCGCGGAGGTGGAACTGCTGTCCTGAGTCACGACGATGACCGAGGGGTGGGCGGCGGAGACCTCCGCGGCCCACCCCTCGGCGGTTCCGGATCTCAGTCGTGTGTGCGTTCCACCGCCGCTTCCAGTTCCGCCACACGGCGCGGCGCGTCGATGGAGCGGACCAGCTCCAGCGCCTCGCCGTAAGCCTCGCGGGCGAGGACGGGCCGCCCGGAATGCAGGTGGACGTCTCCGAGGATGGTCAGCATGGTCGCGAGACCCGCCTGGTCTCCCCGGTCTCGATGGAACGCGATCGCCGGAGACAGGATCGCCTCGGCGTCGGCATGCCGGCCCATCTGGTCGTAGGCCAGTGCTAGATGCCACTGGCACCAGACGCTCTCGTCCTCGTTCGCGCGTCGCCGGCTCTCTGCCAGCGCCTCCTCCAGCACGTGTGCGGCGTCCTGCGGACGGTCGAGCTGCCGGTACGCGTCACCCATGTGTGCGGCGAGCCAGATCTCGGCTCCCTTCTCTCCTCGTTGCCGGTGGATGGCACGGGCCTCGGCGTACTGGCGCAGGGCGTCCCGCGGGCGGTTCAGGTCGCACTGGAGGTCTCCGAAGTGCGCCAGGATCCAGCCCTCCCTCTCCTGGTCGCCCGCGCCGCGCGCGATCTCCAGGGCCCGCTCGTACAGCGCGGTGGTCTCCTGCCGCCGGCCCAGGATGCGTCGTGCCTCCGCGAGATGGACGAGTGAACCGAGCTCGGCGGACTCGTCGTGCAGCCGGCGTGCGGCCTCCACCGCCATGGCCTTGACCGCCTCCATCTCCTCCCAGTGGCTGCGGTGGAAGAGGAGCCCGTAGAGAGAACCGGCCATCCCCAGGAGCAGCACCCACTCCTCGGCGTCGCGCGCCTGCCGTACGGCTGCCTGGACGTTGAGATGTTCGGCGGTGAACCAGTCGATCGCCTCCTGGGGCGGCAGCTCGTGCGCCCCCGGCCTGCTCATCCAGTGCTCCAGACGGCTCGCGTACCAGCCGAGGGAACGCCGGACGGCTTCCCTTCGTTCGGCCTCGGAATCGGTGCGCTCGGCATGCTCCCTGGCGTACAGCCGCAGCAGGTCGTGCAGCCGGTAGCGCCCGCCGGTGATGTCCGTGATCTCGACCAGTTGCCGGTCGGCGAGTTCGCCGAGCATGCGTTCGGCGTCCTCCAGCCCGACACCCGTGCAGCTCGCGACCAGTTCGGGCACGAAGTCGGCGCCGGGGAGCAGGCCGAGGTGCCGGAACAGGCGGCCGGTGTCCTGCCGGAGCGTCCGGTAACTGATCTCGAAGCTGCTGCGTACTCCCGCGTCCTCGCCGTCCAGTTGCCCCTCCAGTCGCGCGATGCGCTGCCGCTCGTCCGCCAGCAGTGTGGCGTGCTCGCTCAGCGGCTTCCGCCGGGCGATCACGTTACCCGCGGCGATACGGACGGCGAGGGGCAGACCGCCCAGGAGGGAGACGATTCGGTTCGCGGCGTCGGGCTCCCGGACGACCCGTTCGGTGCCGACGATCCGCCGGAAGAGCCGCAGTGCCTCCACCGTGGGCAGCGGATCGACCGGCAGCCGCTCCGCCCCCGTGATCGACGGCAGTGCGGAGCGGCTCGTGATGAGGGCGGCGCTGCCCGGTGACACGGGGAGCAACGGTACGATCCGGGCCACTTCGGCCACGTTGTCGAGCACGAGCAGGCTGGGGCCGCTCTCGAACTGCTTCTGCAGTTCGGACCGGCGCGACGGGCTGTCCGGGGGCAGTTCATCGCCCTTGAGCCCGAAGGCCTGCAGGGCCTGGATCATCGCCGCGTCGGTGGACACGTCGAGATGCCCGCCACCGAGGTCGACCTGAATGCGTGCGTACCGGAACGTGGGGGCGAGGCGGTGGGCGATCTGGGTGGCCAGCTGTGTCTTGCCGACACCGGCCATGCCATGGACCACCACCACCGGGGCGCTGTCGGCCAGGCGTTCGGTGAGCAGGACGGTCGCCTTCGCGATCGCCCGCTCCCGGTCGGTGAAGTCCGTCACCGCGCGGTTCAGGTGCGTGTGGCGGCTCGCCCGGCGCCCGGTGCGCGTCCCGGCGTACGGCAGCGCCACCCAGGTGCCCGGATCGAGATCCGGCCACCACGTGGTGCCCTCCAGCAGAGCCCGCAGGGCCGTCACCGGTGCCACGGTCAGCGTCGAGCCTCCCTCCGGCAGATGGTGCTCACTGATGACGCCGACGGCCAGCGAACCGAGTTCCGGGTCCTCGGCGAACACCACCGCTCCGGACATGCCACGCCACGGCGAGGTGTGTCCCGCGCGCGGGCCCGGTGACCGCGGTGTCGAGGTCGTCCGCAGCTCCAGCAGTCCACGCCGTACGTGGGAACCGGGCGGAATCACGCCCTCGATCTGCACGCTGTCCCGCAGGGGGACGTCGGCGTGCTCCGCGAGGTGCTCGTTCCAGCCGGGATAGCCGATCGCCCAGCAGTTCTCCACCGGCCTGGTCTTGCTCCGGTCGACCCTGGCGAACCTCACGGCGGGCATGTCGTCCAGCGCGTGATCGGCGGCCACCCGCAGCAGGGCGATGTCCCGTTCCCCGTCCGCCGCGAGCACCTGTGCCATGAGTTGGCTTCTGTCCTGGCGGCGCACGGTGACCGGGTCGTCGGGGACATCGCCGGTGAGGACATTGTGCGCGGCGGTGAGCACCAGCCGGCCACCCACGAGGTAGCCGGAGCCGACGCTCCAGGTGCCGACGGCACGTCTGCGCAGCACTTCCACCGCGCGATCGAGCGGGCTGAACACGACGGTGGTCCCGGCCGGCCGTGTCAGGGCCTGACGAAGGAGTCACGCGTCACCTTGACGGGCCTTCCGGTGGAATCCGTGGGCGCCTCGAGGGTGAGCACGATCCGCTGGATCTCCTCCCTGCGGTACGTGCCGTCGCCGCCCAGTTCCACGACCCAGAACTTGGCACGCCCGGTGCCGGACGCCTCGCGTGTGATGCCGACGTTCACCTCCAACTGCACCTGCCCCACGGTGAAGCCGAAGTCCGCTCCCGACGCGGCGCCGACCGCCTCCGCGAGTTCCTCCCGCAAGGCGGCGATGGTGTCGGCAAGCCCAAGGTTCCCCACGGTGATCTCCCCCGGTTTCCGCGTGTCCGTCGGATACGTTCTTCGCGAGGCGAGTATGCCCGGACCCGGGTGACGGGAACGCGGAATCGCCGGAACGATCCGACATGTGAACTGACTATGTATTTCCGGCGAGTTGAGGTCTCGATGCGCATCGCGTGACGGAGACGCGGCCACCCGGCGGCGGGCGGTTTCGGTGGCCGCGTCTCCGTCACGGTTCATCCGGTGGCGAGGGTGAAGACGTGCAGGTCCGCGTTGTCCGGGAGCTTGACGCTCTTGATCGTCTTCCCCTCCGGTGCCGTGAACGGCTTGGTGGCGAAGACGTAGGTGGCCACCGGGTCCCTGTCGGCTCCGGCGACGTTGCGGTAGGCGGTCTTCGCCACGGTCGCGTTGCCGTACTGGACGGTGCCGCCCCCGCCGCCGACGGTCCAGTCGGTGAAGGACAGATCGACGGAGTCGGTGCCGCCGTCGGTGTAGGTGACGGTCGCCGTGGTCTTCTGGTTGCCGTTCACGGCGCTGCCGACGAAGGACAACCGGGTTACCGGCTCGCTCAGTTCGATGGTCTGCGAGGTGCCCGAGGCGTTGTCGGGGCGGCCGGACGGAGACTTCGGCCAGGTGAAGGCGAGACCGTCCACCGTTCCCCGGCCACCCGGGGTCAGACCCGCGTCGGCCAGTGCCTGACGGGAGTAACTCCAGCCGCCGCCGTCGTAGTCGGCCTCGGCGTGATCGCCGGTGTCGTCCGAGACGCCGGTGTTGTCGTAGGCCGCGAGGAGGGATCCGGGGGCCGCGACGGTGAGCGCCACCGGCTGAGTGTACGAGGTGCCGCCGGAGGTCACGGTGACCTTGACGTCGTAGAACCCCTGCTCGGCGTCGGTGGCGGCGGTGAGGGAGATTCGCTGGGCGCCGTCGGTCACCGTGCCCTCGGCCGGCGTCGCGGTCACGCCCGCGGGCACGTCCACGTGGAAGCGGACCTCGGGTCCGGCGCCGCCGCCCAGGGCGAGGGCGCGGATGTCGAGGGCGGTGCTGCCGCCGGGCGGGAGCGTCGCCGCGGTCGGACCCACCCCGATCTGGTACGGCTGCTCGCCCGTGCGGAAGGAGGGCGGTGCGGCGGCCTCGGCGCTGCCCCAGCTCTTGTTCGGTGTCGCCGACAGCGTGTAGTCGAGGGTGCCGCCCTCACGGACGAAGGAGGCCGGCAGCCAGGGCCGTTCGCTGCCGCGGCCGTCGACCCGCAGCGACTGGACGTACGGGGTGTCCGCGGCCGCGCCCCGGGCCCGGATCTCGATGTCGGCGCCGCCCGGACGGTCGATCTCGATCCTCGGGAACAGCGGTGAGGCCAGGGTGAGTTCGGCGCGGGAGGGCACCTGCGGGTACATGCCGAGCGCCGAGAAGACGTACCAGGACGACATCTCGCCGAGGTCGTCGTTGCCGGGGATGCCCTCGGGCCGCGTCGACCACAGCCGGGTCATCGCCGCGCGGACGGTCTCCTGCGTCTTGTAGGGCGCGCCCGCGTAGTCGTACAGGTAGGGCACGTTGACCGACGGCTCGTTGTCCAGCTCGGACTTGTCACCGCCGCTGCCGCTGAACGCCCAGCTTCCGTCCGCGTTGTGGAAGAACGTGTCGAGGCGGTCGAGGGCCTTGTCACGCCCTCCCATGGCGGCGAAGAGGCCCGCCGGGTCGTGCTGCACCATCCAGGTGTACTGGGCCGCCGTACCCTCCACGAAACCGTTGCCGGTCGCCGGGGTGAAGCCGGTGACCCAGCTCCCGTCGGCCTTCCGGTTGGCGGCGTAGCCGCCGCCGGGGTCGGCCGCGATGTTGAAGTTGTTCTGCCACCACTGGCTGCGCTCGGCGAAGTCGGCGGCGGTCTTCTTCTCCCCCGCGGCCCTGGCCAGTTGGGAGATCGCGAAGTCCGCGCCGGACATCTCCAGGGTCTCGGCCGCACCGCCCCAGGCGTTGGACACGGACGGCATGTAGTGGTGTTCGAGGTACTTGTCGAGCGAGGGGCGCTGACCCACCGAGAGCACCGGTTTGCCCGCCGGTGAGAGGTCCTGCGCGGTCGGCACGGTCGCCGCCTTCACCAGGGAGCCGAGCGCCCCGCGCAGGTCGAAGTCCGTGCCGCCGAAGGCGCGGATGCCCGCGAGGGCGGGCGCCGACGGATCACCGTTCATGACGTGTGTGCCGCTCGCGCCGTGCAGCCAGCGGTCCCAGACTCCCCCGTTCTGCCGGGCGAGTTCGAGGAGCGACTGCGCGATGTCGGAGCCGGTCCCGGGGTCGAGCAGGGTCAGGAGCTGGACCTGGGAGCGGTAGACGTCCCAGCCGGAGAAGGTGCCGTACTGCGCCTCGTGGCCCCGGCCGACCCGGTGCACCTTGTCGTCGGAACCCCGGTATCTGCGGTCCGCGTCACTGATGACGTTCGGGTGCAGCAGCGCGTGGTACAGCGCGGTGTAGAAGGTGGTGCGGTCGCCGTCGGTGCCGCCGCCGACGGCGATCGCGCCGAGCCGCTCGCGCCAGGCCCGGTGGGCGGCGCGCCGGACGGAGGCGAAGGAGCGGGACGGCGGGTTCTCGTCGTCCAGGTTGGCGGTCGCGCCCTCCTGACTGACGTAGGAGATACCGACCTTGACGTTCACCGGGTCGGTGCCCGGCTCGAACTCCACGTAGCCGCCCGCCCCCTTGCCCACGAGGGGGCGGCCGCCCTGCGCGAAGCCTCCGGTGCCGCCGCTCGCCTCGGTGGCCCCCGGGCTCAGCCGGTCGTCCTGCCAGGTGCCGGTGGTCTTGAAGTCGCGGTCGAAACGCGCGGTGAAGTACAGGGTGTAGTAGGAGCGTCGGCCCTCGGGATCGAGATAGCCGCAGAAGTTCCCGGAGGTGACGGAGCCCGAGACCGTCCTGGTCGCCGGGTCGATGCGCACGGTCGAATCCGTCGATCCGACCTCGGAGTTGGCGGTGCGGATCAGCATCGAGGCGGGCTTGTCGGCGGGGAAGGTGAAGCGGCCCGAGCCGGTGCGCGCGGTCGCCGTGAGATCGGCGGTCACACCGGAGGCGAGCCCCACCTTGTAGTGGCCCGGCTCGGCCAGTTCGTCGGAGTGCGCGAACCCCGCCGCGTAGACGGCGTCCTTGGTGTCGGTCGCCGGGGACGAGGTGACCTCACCCGCGTACGGGAAGAACGGGATGTCGCCGCTGCCGCCCGCGCATCCCGTTCCGGACATGTGGGTGAGGCTGAAGCCCCGGACGCGCGTGGCGTCGTACTGATAGCCGCCGGGCGCGGCCGTGCGGGTGGCGTCCCCGCGGGTGTTCTCCGGGCTCCAGGAGAGCATGCCGAAGGGCGTGACGGCACCGGGGAAGACATTGCCGCCGTTCCTGGTGCCGATGAGCGGGTCGACGTACGTGGTGGGGTCCTGGAGTGGCCCCGACGGAGGTGCGGCGAGCGCCGGGGTGGCGCCGGCGACCGTCAGGGCGACGGCCAGCAGTAACGATGACGGGCGGAAACGCATGACGCGGCCCCTCCTCCTTCGGACGGGTCGCGCACCACAGGTCGCACAAGCCGCAGGGACAGTAACGTGCGCCACGGGTACCACGGAAGACCGCCTGCGCCGCCGGTGCCGCGCCCGCCGCGCACTCCGATGGAGTCACGCCCCCGATCGGCACCAATGAGCCGAGGTAGGCCGTCAACCTTCTTGACATCGTTGTCCGTTGAGGCGATAGAGTCGGGAGCAGACCGTTCGACAACGTTGTCGCGCACATCGGTCGCCACAAGCCGCACCATCCCGGGCAGGGCCTCCCCCGCCGCGTCCGGGCTCGCGGACCGGGTGGGTCCGAACCCACCCACCCGGTCCGCCCCGAGCGTCGCTCGTTCAGCCGACCCGACAGGGAAGGGCCGTTGACGGATCGCCACCCGAACCCGTGACGACGTAGCCGAACGTGGTACTGCCGCCCGGACTCAGCGAGCCGTTCCAGTCGGCGTTGTGCACCATCACGTCCTGCCCGCCGTAGGTCGCGTTGCCGTTCCACAGACTGGCGACCGACTGTCCGCCCGGCAGCGTCCAGTCGACCATCCAGCCGAGCATCGGGACCGTACCGGTGTTGGTCACCGTCACCTCGGACTGGTAGCCGCCCGGCCAGGTGTTGGTGGTGCGCCGCGTCGCCGAGCAGGTGCCGGGCGGGGGCTCGGTCGGGTTGCCCGGGTCGTGGATGCCGGTGACCTCGCCGTTGCCGCCGTCGAACACGACGTCGGAGCAGGAGTAGAAGGTCTCCGCGCTGTCCGAGCGCTGCCAGACCATGTAGACGATGTGGCGGCCGGTCTTGCCCGCCGGCAGCCTGCCGCTCCAGGAGTAGTTGGCCGCGACCGTGCCCGGGGTGCCGTTGAGCGGCGGATGGTCGACGGTGAGGAACGGCTGGTCCTCCATGGCGTCCCAGGTCAGCGTCCTGGTCGGGTCGAAGCCGTCCTTGGTGATGTAGACGTAGAACCAACCCGGGTGAGCCGCCCAGGCGTTGTAGGCGAAGTCGACGGTCGCGCCCGCGGTGAGGTGGGTCAACGGCCAGTCGGAGCGCGGCAGATCGAAGCCCGAGAAGTTGGCGTTGCCGCCACTGCACAGCGAGCCGTCGGGGACGAAGCCGCGGGTGCGTCCCGCGCCGTCCGAGCGCAGCACCGAGAACCAGTTGTAGAACGGCGTGGTCCCGCCGGCCTGCTGGGCCGCCTTGCAGGCCGGGTTCACCGGTTTGATCTCACCGGTGTCGGTCAGCCCGTCCTGCCAGCACAGGAACGTACGGCTGCCGGGCTTCATGGGGGTGCCGTGGGCCTCCGCCCGCGTGCCGGTCATGACGATGAGGGCGAGGGCGGGGAGCACGGCCAGCAGGGCGAGGAGAACGAGGAAGGGGGACGGACGGCCGCCGGGGAGCGGTAATCGGGACAGTGGCGGTCGGGCCACCCCCGCACGCTTCAATCTTGATAGGAGCATGACAATCCCTTCGTGGGGTGTACGGGATCGGGGCGAGGCGGGAGCGACTCCGGGGCGGGTTCCGGTCCACCGTATGGGAGCGCTCCCACCTCACTCGGAAAGTAACGCACTCGGGATCCCCTGTAAACGCCCGGCGCGTCGGGGTGTACCGGGCTCACCGCCGAGGGAAGGCGGCGGCCTGCCCTCCGGTCCGGGGCTCGGGTGACGGTCCAGACGCCGCTGCCGCCGTCCTGGCCTCCGCCGTCCCGCCCGCTCGTCGTATGGGACGTCAGCCTCGTGATGGTGGCCCCGGCCGTGTGCAGCGTTCCGTTCGACCGTGCGTGCGCGACGCCCGTCTCCTCGAAGGTGCGCAGGGCGAGCAGCAGGATCAGGGCGGCCATGACCAGACGGAACACCCAGCGCAGCGCATGACCTCGCATGGTCCTTGGCCGCCTCGTGCCCGGTCCCGTCCGCGACGTCGTGTCCCCGGTCTGCTGCTGCGTCATCGGGCTCCCCCGCCTTCCGGTCGGGGACGGACGAAAGCCGCCCCACCGGATCACACGCTGCACAGCCGACCATGGTTGCGGTCGGCCGCCCGGCCGTGACCGTGCCGGCACGGGTGCCGCAGGAGGTCAACCGTCTCTACGGTCCAGGACACGACGGGCCGCTTCTGCCTCTGCCGCAGCGGGCGACAACTCGTCGAGCGTGTCGAGTTCGTCGTCTGCCTCCAACTCGCTTTCCCAGGCCTCGGCGAGGCGCTCCTGCTCTTCGCGTGGTTCGGCGCCGACAGTCTGCCGGTCCTCCGGGTTCAGAGCCGCCAGAAATCTAGTCACCGAGTCCACGGCATGCCGTACTCCTCGTCGCTGGGCAGCGTGTTGATTCCCGCCCAGCATGGTCAGTCGGTTTCGGTCGGTCGCCTGACACGGCTTCAGCGCACTCGGATGGCCGCAGCCCGGACGGGCAGCTCCGACGGACGCCCGTCAGACCGCCACGGGCCGAACCACAAACAGCCTGTCGGTCCAACCGTCAGGGTCCGGTGATAACAGCGCGGGCGCCGCGGCGCCCGCGCCTGTGGCGGCAACGGGAATTCGGTGCTCATAGCCATCCACCCATCCGCCAGGCTGAAGAACGACAGCGCCGCCGGCCGCACGGCTTCCACCACCCCTGGTACTGTCGCCTGCTGTCCTGCTCAGACTGGTACGGTGCCGGGCTCCCGGTGAGGGTGAACCACTTCGCGGTGCTCATACCGCGTCGCCACATCGGTCTGTCCGTTTCAGGTGGTGCGTACGGTCAGATCACCGGTCACGATCCCGGTCCCCGTCCGTACGGGCACCTCCTCGCCCGGTGGACACACTTTTCGTCGTCCACGCCGCTGGCCGTGATGTCTTGGCTCCGGGGTCATGACTGATGCGGCCCAGTCGATCAGCGGTCGGCCCCCGCGGAATCACTCTGCTCGTAGTTGGCCAGCGCCAACCCGAGGGCGAAGAAGGAGGCGTGCTCCTTCGGTCCGAAGCACGTGTGCCCCTCGGTCACGACGGCAAACACCGCCCTGCGTCAGGCTGGCCGGGCCTTCCTGCGGCCAGGAGTTGGTGTGCCCGCCTTGGACCGGCACTGGCGGAGCCAGCAGCGAACTCGCCAAGCTTCTCCCGGGAAGACTGTGTTCCCCGTTCTGCCGTTCCGGCCGGAGCGGACGCGCCGAGAGGCGGTCCGCCCCGGCGGGAGGCAAGCCGCTCGCACTATCTCGCGCGCCGGGGCGTCAGAGCCCGGCATCCTCCCGCTGCGGTGTGCGTGGACCGCCGTCCACTGAATCGTGACGGCGGTCGTCGTGGGTGGCGAGCATCTTCAGCAGCTCCGCCACCGACAGCCCCTGCTCCGCCGGGTGACGCAGGAGGGTCCCCTGCGGGATGCGGTACGCGTTGGACCGGCCCTCGCGCGTGTGGGTGAGATACCCGTCGGCCTCCAGGTCGGAAATGATCTTCTGGACTGCGCGCTCCGTCAGCCGGCAGCGTGCGGCGATGTCGCGGATCCGAGTGGTGTGGTCTTGCGCGATCGCGGCCAGCACGCGGGCGTGGCTGGTGAGGAACGTCCATCCCGTATGCGGCTCAGGCACTTCTACCATCCCCTCAGCATAGGGCTCGCCATTCACGTGTACAAAAGAATGAAATAAATTTCCGGTATCCCTTGACGTGTTAGAGACCGGGAGTGCAACCTGAAGGCCGGGTACCACGCACGGGCCGGACCAAAGGTCTCCGGCAGCGCCTCACCGAGGACAGGATCATGTACGCACCACTGGTCGACCGCCCCGCGCTGCAGGGCCTGGCGATCGACGCGCCGTCCCAGGACGGTCGCGTCCTCGTCACGATCCGCGGCGAACTCGATCTCGGCACGACCCAGAATCTGGAGACAGCCCTGCGCCACGCCCTCAAGAGCAGCCTCCTGGGCGTGGATCTGGACTTGAGCGAAACGACCTTCTGCGACTGTGTGGCTCTCAACGTCCTGATCGCCGCCAGGCGACATGCCCTGGACGGGCAAAAGACCCTCACCATCCGCTTCGCCAGCGCTCCGGTGCTACGGCTGCTGACCCTCACGGGGACGCTTTCGCTGTTCGCCCCGGAAGACCCCAAGCCGACACCGCCTCATCACGACGGCCGCACGCCAGGGGAGCACGCCCTGAACCACGACGAGCAGGAACTGCGCAGCGAGGTCGTCCAACTTCGCCGGGCCATGCAGACCCGGCCCGCCATCGACCAGGCCCAGGGCATCCTGATGGCCTCATTCGGACTCAATGCCGAGGACGCCTGGACCGTGCTGGTCAGCGCCTCCCAGAACACGAATACCAAACTCCACCAGGTCGCCGACGAGGTAGTGACCACCGTCCAGGGCGGGACGCTGTCCGGCGCGGTCCGCCAACACGTGGCCGCGGCAGTGGCCGCGCTCAGGACGGCGTCGGAGCCAGAGCAGCCGTCGTGGGACGACGCGGCGCCCCGGTCCGCCGTACAGACATCTCAGGACGAAGGAGAGCCCGGAGCGACCCCCTGAAAGAATGCCGCCGCCCGGAACGCAAGCTCTGCCCGCCGCAGCCTGTCCCGGGATCCCACACGGTCCGGCCCCCCGGCATCCGAGAGGAGCGAGGCCCACCCCTCGCACCGTCGCCGTCGAGCTCGACAGGCGCCGACCGGCCACCTCCCTCTGGCGGAAACAATCACGCCGGGGATGCGAGGACGATCACCGTGGCCGGCGCCAGCGCCCCGGCGCACGATTGCCTGCGCGGTGAACACGGCCAGTGGCCATTTCGATGGCGGCCTTGGTAGCGACGGCCAAAATGGTGAGCGCTCCGGCGCCGATACGCAGAAGCGCCCTTGGCCGCCTACGCCGAAGTCGGCCGACAGGCGCGTGGGTGGTTCAGACTGCCACGGACGGTCACAAGTGGTTCAGCACGTTGCCGTTCACACAGTGGTTCAGGGCGTCACCCACCCATGCCCCGCCCACCGGCACCACCGCGAGTTCCTGGAGACACACGGAAGCGGCACTGAAGTTCCAGTTGTTCGCGGCGTTCACACCGCTGCCAAAGTTCGAGTCGTTGTCGGCATGTGCGACGGGAGCAGCCAGAGCCAGGGCGGCCGCGGGCAGTACGGCCAGCATCATGATCTTTTTCATGTACCGGCAACGACGGCCGGTGCCGCCAGGTACCGCCCCATCACCTGTCCGGGCTCATCCAGATGCGATACACGGCGGCCGAGAGCGGCATCTGGTCCCAGGTACGGCCGTCCAGTTCGCGGCCGCCGGCCTTCGGTGTGCGGCCGCCCCACTGCTTAAAGAAGAAAGACACCCCGTCCTCCTGGCAGATGTCCCTGATCTGTGTCACCCATGCCTCGTCCAACCGCCGGTGCCCGGGCCCGGACTCGCCCCCGGCAATGACCCAGCCGATGCCCGTCACCTCAAGCCCGTCCAGCGGCCCCAGCAAAGACTCACACGACAGGAACTTCACCGCCGCGGGCACCAGCCCGCGAGTTGGGCCGTCCGGCGACGCTATCGCGAGCATCCGGACGGGCAGGCAGGGTGCCAGCACCTCTGCGTGTCGGGGTGCTGCAGCAGACCGGCGGCGTCCCACATTTGGTGGTGCCCGATTGCTGCCGATCGGCGAGCATGGTCCAGGCACGGTCCTCGTCGAGGGACTCCTGCAGCTAGGTGCACCAGGCGGCACGTCGCTGCATGTACCGTCCGGCGGCTTCGCCCTCGATGACCCGGACGCGGTCTCGGGACCGGCCCCACGTATCGGCCCTGTCGGGCAGGTGGTCGGCAACTAGAGGCGCAAGGACGGTCGCCGGGAGCGCGACGCCGGCAGGGACACCGTGCCTGAGTGCGATGACGGCTGCGGCGAGGCTGAGGAGGGCGCCGACCATGCTGGTTGGCCGCAGGGTGCCGGTGAGTCCCCAGATAACAGGACAGCTACCTCGGGCTCGAACAACCAGAAGCGCCGAGACGTGACGAGTGCCGCTGCCTCGGATCGGCCGAGGGCGTGATCATCCCGTTCGTCCTGCCAGTACTGCCCCCTTATCGGCCGGTGGTGTTCATGACGACGTATCACCTAACCATGATCCAAAAACCGATGATCTTTGAAGAGGGACCCTAGTTCTGCGGCGCGCCGAACCACTGGGCGGCCGCATGCTCGAACGCGTCGCGATCCAGGGCGGCCTCGCTCGCCCAGGCC
>NZ_JBSFZS010000049.1:0-58309 GCF_053600395.1 Streptomyces sp. NPDC005070
CTCCTGCTCGTCGACGCGGACGACTCGGTCACGAACGGCGGCACGGTCACGAACGGCGGCCTCGGGCCGGCCGCCGTACGCGGCCGGCCCGATCCGGTCCGACCACTGCACTCCGCCGTGAGCGGTCCCTCGCTGCCCGCACGGCACTCAACGGAAGGAAGACGGAGCAGAATGAAAACCAGAGCACGTCTGAGAACGGGCAGACCATGGCACCGGGTGGCCCTGGTCACGGCCGCCGCGCTGACCGCGACGCTGTTACAGACATCGGGAGTACCCGCCGTCGCCGGGGGCTGGCACAAGCCCGCGCTGCCGCGGGCGGAGTCACCGACCGCCGTTGTCCCGGCGGGCAAGATACGCCCTCGGAAGGTGACGAAGGGGCCTCGCACGCCCGCGAAGGCACCGGCCACCACGTGGCCGAAGGCGGCTGCGGCGGCGGTCACGCTGCGGCAGGAGACGACCCGGGTCAAAGGGCTGCCGCTCACCGTGGACACGCGGGTCAAGCGGTCCGCGGACGCGGCCGGCGGCACCTACACCGTCGGCATGCTGTCCCGCGGAGCGGCACGGAAGGCGGGGGTCGACGGGCCGCTCTTCACGCTGACTCCCCGCCAGGGCGTCGCGCCGCACGGCGGCAGGATACGCGCCGGCCTGGACTACTCCTCGTTCGCGGGCCTGTACGGCGGCGGTTACGCGTCCCGGCTGACCCTGGTCCGGCTACCTGCGTGTTCGCTGACGACACCGGAGAAGAAGCAGTGCCGTGCGACCCAGCCGGTGAAGACCGTCAACGACACCGAGAAGCAGACGCTGACCGCTTCGTCGGTAGCGATCAGCGCGAGCTCGGCGACCGTACTGGCGGCCACCACTTCGGCCGGCGGCGCGAATGGCGACTACAAGGCCACGTCCCTGGCCGCCTCCTCGACCTGGAGCACGGACCAGAGCAGCGGCTCGTTCGCCTGGTCGTACGACATGCCGGTGCCGCAGGTGCCTGGAGGGCTCGGCCCACAGGTCGGGCTGTCGTACTCCTCCGGTGGTGTCGACGGCCGGACGGGAAACACCAACAACCAGGCGTCGTGGGTCGGTGACGGCTTCGATCTGTCGCCCGGATTCATCGAGCGCAGCTACAAGCCGTGCTCGGACGACGGCGCCACCAACGCGGACGGGAACAAGCCCGGCGACCAGTGCTGGGCGTACGACAACGCCACCCTGTCGCTGAACGGTTCGGGCGGCGAGCTGGTGCCCAACGGCACCAACTCGTGGAAGCTGCAGAACGACGACGGCACGAAGATCGACCGGATCTACGGCTCCTCGTCCGACGTGCGCTCCAACGGCGCCCGCAACGACGAGTACTGGCGGGTGACGACCCCCGACGGCACGCAGTACTTCTTCGGCTACAACCGGCTGCCGAGCTGGGCGAGCGGCAACGAGACCACCGATTCGACGTGGACGGAGCCGGTCTTCGGCAACAACTCCGGTGAGCCCTGCAATGCCTCGACCTTCGCCGCGTCCTGGTGCCAGCAGGGCTGGCGCTGGAACCTGGACTACGTCGTGAACCCGCGAGGCAACGCGGTCGCGTACTACTACGACAAAGAGAACAACTCCTACGGCCGCAACCTCACCGCCGCCGACGACACCCCGTACGTGCGCGGCGGGACGCTGGACCGGATCGAGTACGGGCTGAAGTCCACGGCCATGTACTCGGCCAAGGCCCTGGCCAAGGTCAACTTCACCAACAGCGAACGGTGCATTCCCGACAGCCAGACCACCTGCTCGTCCATCTCCACGGACTCCCAGTACTGGTACGACACCCCCTGGGACCTGAACTGCGACGCGGGCACCGACTGCGACAAGGGCCGGAACTCCCCGGCGTTCTTCACCCGCAAGCGGCTGACCGGCGTCACCACCCAAGCACTGGTGTCCGGCTCCTACAGCAACGTCGACAGCTGGAAGCTCACCCACCGGTGGGGCATGGCCGACACCGACTATCAACTGCTGCTGGACTCCATCCAGCACACCGGCTACGACGCCACGACCTCGATCACCCTGCCGAAGGTCACCTTCGCCTACACCCAGCTCGCCAACCGGCTCGACAAGATCGGCGACGGCTACGCCCCGTACATCAAGTCCCGGCTGTCCAGCGTCGCCGACGAGTCAGGCGGCCAGATCGACGTCGGCTACTCGGCGCCGGTCTGTGACGCCGCCTCGCTGCCCACGCCGCAGAGCAACACCACACGCTGCTTCCCGCAGTACATCGGCGGCAGTACGACCGACGACCCGGATCTGCAGTGGTTCAACAAATACGTGGTCGACACGGTCACCTCGACCGACCGTACCGGCGGCTCGCCCGACCAGGTCACCTCGTACGACTACCTCGACGGTGCCGCCTGGCACTACGACGATGACGACGGGATGACCAAGGAGAAGTCCAAGACCTGGTCGCAGTGGCGCGGATACGGCCACGTGCGGGTGCGCACCGGAGGCCAGGGCGGCGCCACGGCCATGAAGACGCAGGCCGACACGTACTTCCTGCGCGGCATGGACGGCGACCGCAAAAGCTCCTCCGGCGACACCAAGAGCGTCTCGGTCACCCTCGATCCGGGTGAGGGCGATCCGATCACCGACCACGAATCGCAGGCCGGGTTCGCGTACAAGACCGTCACGTACTCCGGCCCCGGCGGCCAGGTGCTCTCCAAGTCGGTGAGTCGGCCCTGGTACCAGCAGACCGCGAAGAAGGTCCGCACCTGGGGTACCGTCACCGCCAACCTCACCGGCTCCGCCTCCACCAAGTCGTGGACCTCGCTGGACGACGGCGCAGGCGCCAAGTGGCGGACCACATCGGGGTCCGACACCCACGACACGACCACCGGTCTGGTCACCCAGAGCGAGGATCTGGGCGACACGACGACCGCCAAGGACGACCAGTGCGTCCGCACCACCTATGTTCCCGGCAGCGTTCCTCTGGACGCTCCCGTCCGGGTCGAGACGGTCGCCAAGGCGTGCGACGCCACCACCAGCCGCCCGGCCGACGTCATCTCCGACGTCCGCACCGCCTACGACGGCGGGGCCTACGGCGCCGCGGCGACGAAGGGCGACCCGACCAGGACCGCGAAACTCAAGGCGTACAGCGGTTCCACCGCGGCCTACCTGGAGTCCACCTCCACCTATGACGGCTACGGCCGGGCGCTGACCACCACGGACCTGACCGCCGATGTCACGGTCACCTCCGCGGGCACGCTCACCAGGACCGCCCGCAGCGACGGACGGACCACCACCACCGCGTACAACCCGACGACCGGGTTCCCGGCGGGCAGCACGGTGACCACGCCGCCCGCCACCCCCGGGGACAGCACGACCGCGCAGACGTCGACCACCGCCTACGAACCCCTGCGGGGGCTGCCGCTCACGCAGACCGACACCAACGGGAAGGTCATCACCTACGCGTACGACGCGCTGGGCCGCACCGCCAAGCTGTGGCAGGCGGACCGGACCACGAGCCAGACCCCCAGCTACGAGTACGACTACACCATCACCGACAACAAGCCGGTCGTGGTGGCCACCAAGACCATCGGCAACTCCGGTGCGCAGGACACCACCTACGCCCTCTACGACGGCTTCCTGCGCCCCCGGCAGACACAGGCCCCCGGCCCGAACGGCGGGACGCTGCTGGCGGACACCTTCTACGACGAACGCGGCCTGACCGCGAAGGAGTTCGCCCCCTACTACATCACGGCCGCGCCCTCGACCACGCTCCTGAAGCCCGTGGACGCGCTGAGCGTGGAGACCCAGAACCGCTACACCCATGACGGTCTGGGCCGGACCACCGAACTGCGGCAGATCGCCGGCAACGGCGACGGCGGAGCGGTCCTCGGTGTCACGAAGACCATCTACGGCGGCGACCGCACCACGGTCATCCCTCCGGTGGGCGGCACGGCACAGACCACCCTCACCGACGCACGCGGCAACACCACCGAACTGCGCCTGCTGCACGCCCGTGCCGCCGACGCCGCTTACGACACCACCTCCTACGACTACAGCTCACGCGGTGAACTGACCAAGGTCACCGACCCGGTCGGCAACGCCTGGACCTGGACGTACGACCTGATGGCCCGGCTCACCGACACCACGGACCCCGACAAGGGCGCCGGCCACCTGGACTACGACGACCGCTCCCAGCTGACCAGCAGCAAGGACGCCCGTGGCACGGTCCTCGCCTACGTCAACGACGGTCTGGGCCGCAAGACCGAGCTGCACGAGAATTCGACGTCCGGCACCCTGCGCGCCAAGTGGGTCTACGACACCGTCAGCGGCGCCAAGGGCCGGCTCGCGTCCAGCTCGCGCTACAGCGGCGGTCAGGAGTACAAGTCGAGCGTCGTCGCCTACGACCGGCTGTACCGGCCGTTGCGCACCTCGGTGACGATCCCGTCGGCCGAGGGCGCGCTGCAGGGCACCTACCTGTCGACGACCACATACAACGCGTCGGGCACGGTGCAGGGCGTCGGCTACCCCAAGGCCGGTGACCTGGCCGCCGACACCGTCACCTACACCTACGAGGACGGCACCCTGCGGCCCGTCAAGGTCAGCGGCCCGCTGAACCTGACCGCGACCACCGCCTACAGCTTCACGGGCAAGCCGCAGCAGTACCAGATGGCCGCGAACGGCGGCAAGGCGGTGCTGGAGACCAACACCTACGAATGGGGCACCCAGCGGCTGGCCACCTCACGGGTGGACCGCCAGGACGTCGCGGGTGTGGATCAGTACAACACCTACTCCTACGACGAGGCGGGCAACGTCCTGTCCGTCTCCGACACCTCCCGCTCCGGCACCGACGACCAGTGCTTCGGCTACGACTACCTGGGCCGGATGACCGAGGCCTGGGCCCAGTCGTCCGTCGGCTGTGCCGCCGCACCCAGCACCGACGTGCTGGGCGGCCCCGCCCCGTACTGGACCTCCTACACCTACGACAAGGTCGGCAACCGGCTCACCGAGAACCAGCACGGCACGACGGCCGGCGCCTCGGACACCAAGCGGGACTACCACTACCCCGACCCGGGCGCGGTCCGGCCGCACACGCTGGGCTCGGTGGACACCACCGCGGGGACGGTGAAGTCCACCGACACCTTCACCTATGACGTCGCGGGCAACACCCACACCCGCCTGCTGGGCAACGGCACCTCACAGACCCTTGACTGGGACGCCGAGGGCCATCTCGCCAAGGTCACCCAGCCGGTGGAGGGCGGCAGCGACAAGGTCACCGACTACCTGTACGACGCCGACGGCAGCCGCCTGATCGGCCGCACCCCGACCGAGACCACCCTCTACCTCGGCGCCACCGAGATCACCCTGGCGAAGAACGCCACCACCACCAAGGGCACCCGCTACTTCGACGTCGGCGGCGGCCACCAGGCCGTCCAGGCCAACGACGGAACCATCTCCTTCACCCTGGCCGACCACCACGGCACCGCCCAGCTGTCCGTCAACGCCACCACCCAGGCACAGACCCAGCGCCGCACCCTGCCGTTCGGCGGGCCGCGCGGCACCGTGCCGACCAGCTGGACCGGCACCAAGGGCTTCGTCGGCGGCACCACCGACACCGCGACCGGCCTCACCCATCTCGGGGCACGCGAATACGACTCCGCCACGGGCCGCTTCCTGTCGGTCGACCCGGTCTTCACGGCCACCGACCCGCAGCAGATGCACGGCTACGCCTACTCCGACAACAACCCGCTGACGTTCTCCGACCCGGCGGGCACGGAGATCGGTTCCAAGCCCAACTCCTGCCAGTACGACGTCAAGTACTGCAGCAAGCACCAGCAGCAGGAAGTCGGCTACGACGCGAAGACCGGCACGTCCGACTACCACCGGGGCAACATCTACAAGCGCTCCCAGGCGGCGAAGAGGACCTGGGTGGCGGTGAACACCCCGGTCACGAACGACCTCAACACTCTGGCGGACAACTTCTGGTCCCCCAGAAGTGTCGGCGAGGGCACCGAAGGCGATTTCTGGTTCAACCCGGCCCACGAGAACACCCATTTCAACGGCAGCGCCTGCTTCGGGCGCGAGGGATGCAATCAGGCCTACCTCTACGTGCTGCATGGCGGCAAGAGCGTCAAGAAGGCCAAGGAGATCGCGGCCACCTACTGCGTCTACAACGCCGACGAATGCAGCAGCAAGGCAAGGGCCGTCGCACGCGGCAACATGATCGAAGACGCCATCGGCACAGCCCTGCTGGGGTATCTGGGCGGTGCCGCCGGATCCGCGGAGGGCGAAGCCGCCGGATCCGCAGAAGGCCAAGCCGCTGAATCAGGCGCCGGCGGCGCGGTGCGCAAGGGTGCCATCCCCGATCAGGTCCCCCGTGATTACTATGACGAAATCGCCTTGCGCGATGCGAAGCATGGTGCGGGAGAGGTGATCATCCGAGATCTTGGCGACGCTCCCAGGCTCGAGGCAAACTACGGCCCGGGTGAGTGGGTGAAGATGGAGTCCACGTTGAATGACGCCAAGGGAAAGACCATCCGAAACGTTCACTGGTTCAGGAATCTCGACACCGGGATGAATGTCGAGTTCAAGTTCAAGCGCGACTTTCCTCAGATGGAGTCAAACGTAAGATGAAGGTACAGGCAATCAGCAATTCGGGAGGGCAACTACCCCTGCCCACGCTTGACTCCAGATGGGGATTGACCAGAGAAAAAATGTTCCCGCTTTCCATCGGAAAGGAGTACGCCGTCTATGCGATCACCGCAGTAAAGGACGTGTTCTGGTACTACCTTCTCGATGAGCGGGACCTCCCCCATCCCGTCTGGTACCCGAGTCCGCTGTTTCGAGTGTCGGATGGATCGCTGCCGGCCCACTGGGTCGTGAACTACACCGCCAACGCCACAACGCAGGATCGCGTCGGAAGTTCGCTGATCAGCTTCAAGGAATGGGCGAATGATCCATCTTTCTACGAGAGATTGGTCGAGGGCGAGGCGAGCGCTGTCGCCGCTTTCCGGAACGAACGGAATATTTCTGCCTGACGGTCGTCCATAGCGACGGACAGGAGCATTCCAGAATCATTTCACGGGCCCCGCCGGGCATTTACCGGCGGGGCCTGTGTGGGTCTTGGCGGCAACAGTTGACGGCAGCTTCGATGGATGGGCGGGGCTGGAGCCGGTGGAGGTCCCGGCCCGGAGGGGTCACCCTCAGGTGCGGCTACCGGGAGCCGGCCATCCACGTCCGACGGGTTGTCCACAGGTCGCCCGCAGCCCTATTGACGCAGCCTCTAACAACTGTCACATTCGCCAGTGTCACGTTACGGGCACGTATCGCAGTCGGTGCGGACAGGGTGGGGCGGTGGCATGACGACGGCAGTGGCAGGCGAAGTCTCCGCGGAGCTGCGGGGGTTCAGAGAGGTGCAGCGCCTCGCGTACGAGTGCGCGGAGGCGGTCGCGGCACAGCTGAGGCCCGGCGTCACCGAGCGGGAGGCGGCGCGCATGCAGCGGGTGTGGCTGCGTGAGCGCGGGGTGCGGGACTGGTTCCATCTGCCGTTCGCCTGGTTCGGTGACCGCACGGCCTTCGCCGGCTTCCGGATCCCGCTGCAGTTCTTCCCCACCGGCCGCCGGCTGGAGCCCGGGATGCCGTTCATCCTCGACATGGCGCCGGTGCACAAGGGCTTCACCGCGGACATCGGCTACTCGGGCTCGCTGGGTCCGAACCCCCTGCAGGACAGGCTGCTCGCCGACCTGGAGGCGCACCGCGAGCTGATCCTGCGCGAGGTGCGCGAGCGGCGGTCGCTGCGGGAGATCTACGAGGACGTGGACCGGCTGATGGTGCGGCAGGGCCACGCCAACCGGCATCGGGCGTATCCGTTCGGCGTGATCGCGCACAAGGTGGACCGGGTGCGGGAGCGGCCCTGGTCGCCGCGCCTGTTCGGGTTCGGGGTCCAGTCCCTGAAGGGGCTGGCGGGCGACGCGCTGCGCGGGCACCGGGAGGGCTGGTCCCCGCTGTGGTCGCCGTACACGTTTTCCGACCACCCGCCCCGCCCGGGGCTGTGGGCGGTCGAACCGCATCTCGGATTCCGGGGTACGGGCGCGAAGTTCGAGGAGCTCCTGGTCGTCACGGACTCCCGGGACCCCGAGCAGAGCGCGTTCTGGCTCGACGACGATCTGCCGCACGTGCGGCGCTGGGCGGAGGACAAGTGAGTCTCGTGGGCGCGCGCGAGCGCCGGGTACGGACGGGCGGGGTCGAGCTGTGTGTCGCCGAGCTGGGTGACACCGGACAGCCGACCGTGGTGCTCGTACACGGCTATCCGGACTCCAAGGAGGTGTGGTCCGAGGTCGCCGAGCGGCTCGCCGACCGCTTCCATGTCGTGCTGTACGACGTGCGGGGGCACGGCCGGTCGACAGCGCCGCGACCCCTGCGCGGCGGGTTCACGCTGGAGAAGCTGACCGATGACTTCCTGGCGGTGATCGACGCGGTCAGCCCCGGCGAGCCGGTGCATCTCGTGGGCCACGACTGGGGTTCGGTGCAGTCGTGGGAGTTCGTCACGGTCGCCCGCACGGAGGGCCGGATCGCGTCCTTCACCTCGATGTCCGGTCCGTCCCTGGACCACTTCGGCCACTGGATCAAGCGGCGGATGCGGCGGCCCACCCCGCGAAGGATCGGCCAGCTCCTCGGCCAGGGCGCCAAGTCCTGGTACGTGTACATGCTGCACACGCCGGTGCTGCCCGAGCTGGCCTGGCGCGGTCCCCTGGGCCGGCGGTGGCCGAAGATCCTCCAGCGGATGGAGAAGGTGCCCGCGGGCGACTACCCGACCGCGTCGCTGCCTTCCGATGCGGCGCACGGCGCGTGGCTCTACCGCGACAACGTACGGTCCCGGCTCGGCCGCCCCCGCGACGACGCGTACGCGCACGCGCCCGTGCAGCTCATCACGCCCCTGGGGGACGCCTTCCTCTCCGAGCGGCTCTACGACGAACTGGAGAAGTGGGCCCCCGACCCGGTGCGCCGCACGCTCCCGGCCAAGCACTGGGTCCCGCGGACCAGGCCCGACCAACTGGCCGCCTGGATATCCGAGTTCGTGACGGTCCACGAGGGTCGCGCGGCCGGGGTGCCCGCGCCCGGGCCGGTGGCCTCCGGCCGGTACGCGGACCGGTTCGGCGGGCAGCTCGTGCTGGTCACCGGCGCCGGCAGCGGTATCGGGCGGGCCACCGCGTTCGCGTTCGCCGAGGCGGGTGCCCGGGTGGTGGCCGTCGACCGGGACGCCGAGGCCGCGGCCCGCACGGCGGAGATGGCCCGGCTGATCGGCTCGCCGTCGGCCTGGCCGGAGACGGCCGACGTCAGCGACGAGCAGGCCATGGAGAAACTCGCCGACAAGGTCGCCGCCGAGTACGGCGTGGTGGACGTGCTGGTGAACAACGCCGGTATCGGACTCTCCGGTTCGTTCTTCGACACCACGGCGGAGGACTGGAGGAAGGTCCTCGACGTCAATCTGTGGGGGGTGATCCACGGCTGCCGGCTCTTCGGGAAACAGATGGCCGAGCGCGGGCAGGGCGGACACATCGTCAACATCGCGTCGGCGGCGGCGTACCAGCCCTCGAAGGCGCTGCCCGCCTACAGCACCTCCAAGGCGGCCGTGCTGATGCTCAGCGAGTGTCTGCGCGCGGAGCTGGCCGGGAAGGACATCGGGGTCTCGGCGGTCTGCCCCGGCTTCGTCAACACGAACATCACCGCGACCGCGCGTTTCGCCGGGGTCGACGCGGCCGAGGAGAAGCGGCGCCAGAAGAAGTCCGCGCGGCTCTACGGACTGCGCAACTACCCGCCGGAGAAGGTCGCCGACGCGATCCTGCGCGCGGTCGTCCGCGACGAGGCGGTGGTTCCGGTCACCCCGGAGGCGCGCGGCGCCCATCTCCTGCACCGCTTCGCTCCCCGGACGCTGCGCGCGATCGCCCGCATGGAGCCACCCTTGTGAGCGGGCGGCCCGCCGTCTACGGCAGCAACGATCGGGCGGGCGGCCGCTTCTCGGGGCCGGGAGGGCGGGGAGGGCGGGAGAGATGAGCGACGAGCCGGGCGGTGTCGCGTACCGCATCGAGGACCTGGCGCACCGCAGTGGCGCCACGGTCCGGACGATCCGCGCCTATCAGGACCGCGGACTGCTGCCCCGCCCGGAGCGGCGCGGGCGTGCCAACGTGTACGCGGACGCCCATCTGGCGCGGCTGCGGCAGATCGCCGACCTCCTGGACCGCGGCTACACACTCGCCTCGATCAAGGAGCTGCTGGAGGCCTGGGACGCGGGCCGGGGACTGGGCGGGATACTCGGCCTGGTCGCGGAGGTCCACGGACCGTGGACCGACGAGGAGGCCGCCCGGATCTCCCGGACCGAGCTGGTGGAGCGGTTCGGCGGCCGTCCCGACGACGCGGCGGTGGCGGAGGCCGTGGAGCTGGGCGTGCTGGAGCCCGTTCCGGGCGACGAGGACACCTTCCTCGTCCCGAGCCCTCAAGAACTGTCCGCGGCGGTCGAGTTGCATCGGGCGGGCGTTCCCTTGTCCGCGATCACTTGTCATCTGCGGGAGTTGAGGGGGCAGGTCGAGCACATCGCCTCCCGTTTCCTGGAGTTCACGACGGAGCACGTCTTCGCGCGCTATCTGGGAGAGCATCCGCCGAATGACGCGGAAGCGACCGAGGCGGCCTCGCTCGTACGACGGCTGCGGCCGCTCGCACAGCAGACCGTGGACGCCGAACTGGCCAGGGCCATGCGGCTGTTCGCGACGCGTCACCTGAGCCGGCACCTCGCGGCGGGACCGTTGCCGGTGGAGCCGGAACGCGCGCGTCGGGTGGAGGTGGCCGCCGGGACAATGCGGGCCGTGGAGCGTCTGGTTGGCGTCGAACAGGCGGCGGCGTTCGTGACGGCCGCCGCCGAACGTGAGCTGCAGGCACGGACCTTGGACCGGCTGACGGCAAACGGCCCTCTCTCCACAGTTGTTGGCGAAACGCCTTAAATCACACGCACGTTGTCCACAGATTCGTCAATTCACCTGTGGATAACGTCACTTGGTTGTGGATCAAACCTCCGAGCCCAAAATCAAATGCGTGATCCGCCTCTCTCCAGGCACGCTGGGAGGATGAAAGAACATGAGCAGGCGGATGATCGGACGGAAAGACAGGCCGATGAACCGATGGACGAGAAACGCACCGTGAAGGTGTCGAAGTACCTCTCGAAGCATCTGCGGCACCAGCCCGAGCGCATCGGGCTCACCCTCGGCGAGGGCGGCTGGGTCGAGATCGACACGCTGATCTCCGCGGCCACCACGCACGGCTTCCGGCTCACCCGCGACGAGCTCGATCATGTGGTGGCCACCAACGACAAGCGGCGCTTCGCCGTCGAGGGGACCCGGATCCGGGCCAGCCAGGGCCACTCCGTCGAGATCGACCTCGGGCTGCCCCCGGCGACCCCGCCGGCGTACCTCTTCCACGGGACCGTGGCCCGCAGCCTGGACGCGATCCGCGCCGAGGGCCTGCGACCCATGAACCGGCACGACGTGCACCTCTCGCCGGACCGGGAGACGGCCACCCGCGTCGGCGCCCGCCGCGGCCGACCGGTCGTCCTCTCCGTGGACGCCGGCGCCATGCACCGTGACGGCCATGTCTTCCGGGTCAGCGCCAACGGAGTCTGGCTCACCGAGGCCGTGCCTCCGCGCTATCTGCGGTTTCCCGGCCCGCACTGATCGCGGACGCCATCCGAACCGGTCCCGGTCCCGGTCCTACCCGATCTCGGGGTGCCGGCCCGCGCTGATCCCGGGCGCCGGTCCGTGCCGACCCCGGACGCCGGGCCACCCGTCGGACCGCCCTGCGGCGACCGTGCCCCGGATCCGTCTACGCTCGAGGCATGAGTCTGCGTCTGAGCACCGTGATCCTGCCGTACGTCCGCTGGCACGAGGGCGGGCGTTCCGCATGGCAGCGCGCGGAGCAGCTCGGCTTCCACACCGCGTTCACCTACGACCACCTCTCCTGGCGGACCTTCCGCGACGGCCCCTGGTTCGGGGCGGTGCCGACCCTGACCGCCGCGGCCGCCGTCACCGACCGGCTGCGCCTCGGCACGCTCGTGACCTCGCCGAACTTCCGCCACCCGGTGACCCTCGCCAAGGATCTGATCTCCCTCGACGACGTCTCCGACGGCCGGATCACGCTGGGCATCGGCGCCGGCGGCACCGGTTTCGACGCCACCGCGCTCGGACAGGACCCGTGGACCCCGCGGGAGCGCGCCGACCGCTTCGCCGAGTTCGTGCCCCTGCTCGACCGGCTCCTCACCGAGGACTCCGTCTCCTACGACGGCACCTTCTACTCGGCGGACGAGGCCCGCAACATCCCCGGCTGCGTCCAGCGCCCCCGGCTGCCGTTCGCCGTGGCCGCCACCGGCCCGCGCGGGCTGAAGCTCGCCGCCCGGCACGGGCAGGCGTGGGTGACGACCGGCGACCCGAAGCTGTACGAGACGGGCACCCCAGAACAGTCGGTTCAGGCCATTCGCGGACAGATCGGCAAGCTCGCCGACGCGTGCGCCGAGATCGGCAGGGACGTGGCGGAGCTCGACAAGATCCTGCTCACCGGCTTCACCCCCGACCGGGGCCGTCCCCTGGAGTCCCTCGACGCGTTCGTCGACTTCGCGGGCCGGCACGCCGAACTGGGCGTCACCGACATCGTGATCCACTGGCCGATCCCCGACTCCGACTTCGCCGCCGACCCGAAGGTCTTCGAGCGGATCGCCATGGAAGCGGTGGCCCAGCTCCGCTGAACCCGGCCGTCACACCCCGTGGTCCGGCCGGCTCCACAGCAGGGTGGGGCGCGGGCACGGGTGGGGCGGGGGTGAGACGAGGTGAGCCGGCGTGAGAACGGTAACCACTCAAGTGTGCGGACCGCCGCACGACCGTGCGCATATATGCGGGAGACTGAGCACGTGACCTCAGCGACTCGCCGGCCCGAGACCCCGGCCTCCACCGTCCCGCCCCGGCTGATCGCCACGGACCTCGACGGCACCTTGTTGCGCGACGACAAATCGGTGTCCGACCGCACGATCGCCGCCCTCGCCGCCGCCGAGCAGGCCGGCATCGAGGTCTTCTTCGTCACCGGCCGCCCGGCCCGCTGGATGGACGTCGTCAGCGACCACGTCCACGGGCACGGCCTGGCCATCGTCGGCAACGGCGCGGCCGTGGTCGACCTGCACGGCGGCCCCGGCACCCATCGCTTCGTCAAGATCCGCGAGCTGACGCCCGACATCGCGCTGGACGTCGTCCAGATCCTGCGGACCGCCGCACCAGGCACGGTGTGCGCCGTCGAGCGGACGTACGGCCTCCATCTCGAACCGGGCTACCCCCTGATGCACATGGAGCCCCCGGAGATCGTCCTGCCCGCCGAGAAGCTCCTCGCCGAGGACGCGCTGGACGCCGATCAGCCGGTGCTCAAGGTGCTCGCGTTCCACCCGGAGATGGACCCGGACGAGTTCCTCGCCGTCGCCCGCCCCGCCATCGGAGACCGGGCGAACGTGACCCGGTCGAGCCCCAGCGCCCTGCTGGAGATCAGCGGTCCCGGCATCTCCAAGGCCAGCACCCTCGCGCTGTGCTGCGCCGAACGGGGCATCGCGCCCGAGGAGGTCGTCGCCTTCGGCGACATGCCGAACGACGTCGAGATGCTCACCTGGGCCGGCCGGTCGTACGCCATGGGCAACGCCCACCCCGCCGTGATCGCCGCCGCCTCCGGGCGCACGGTCGCGAACAACGAGGACGGGGTGGCCGTCGTGATCGAGCGGATCCTGGCGGACGGCGCGTAACCCTTGGCGGCCGACGCCGAGGTCCTCCGGCATCCGTGTGTGCCCTCCACCGGTACGGCCGGGCCCCTCGGGCGGCCGCGCTCGGGCCTCCGCCGGTCCGGCGGAGGGCCTCCGGCATCCGTGCCGGAAGCCTCGACGGGGGCCGACGCCCTAGACGACGACCCCGTGTTCCGCCAGCCAAGGGACCGGGTCGATCGCCGATCCCATCTCCGGCGTCACCCGCACCTCGAAGTGCAGATGCGGACCGGTCGAGTTGCCGCTCGTGCCCGACTGGCCGATCCACTCCCCGGTCGAGACCCGCTGCCCCTGGTCGACGGCGACCGACGCGAGATGCGCGTACTGCGTGTAGTACCCCTCGGGGTGCTCGACCACGACCTCGATGCCGAACGCGCCGCCGCAGGACACCTTCACCACCCGGCCGGCCCCGACCGCCCGCACCGGGGTGCCGATGGGCACCGCGAAGTCCTGCCCGGTGTGCCGGTGCGCCCAGTGCTCTCCTCCGCTGCCGAATCCCGCGGAGAGTTCGTACGTCTCCACGGGCGCGACCCACGCGCTCGTGAACGCCGCCGGCGGCTGGTCGAGACGGACCGCCCCGCGGCAGGAGCCTGCCGCCACGGAGGCGTCCGCCCGGCTCTGCAACGCCGACCGCGCCTCGTCGAGCTTGGCATCGATGGTCCGCTTGACCGCGGCGAGTTCCCCGGTCCGTTTCTCCAGCGCCTGCCACTCGGAGCGGGCCTTCCCCTCGTCCGCCGCGAGCCGGACCTCGGCACGCCGGCTCTTCGCGACGGCGCCGGCGACGGCCAGATCGGCCCGCCGCACGGCGTGCTGACCACGCATCAGGCCGTCTGGGTCCTTCGCGAACAGGATCTGCGCCGTGTACGGCAGCCCGCCGCCCTGCCGGTACTGGGCACGCACGATACGGCCCAGGTCCTCGTGGAGTACCGCGATCTCCTGCCGCTCCTGGACGAGACGGCGCTCGGCCTGCTCCGCCCGGCCGCGCTGTGCCTCGGCATCCTGACGCCCCGCCTCGTACTGTCCCGTCGCGACCGAGGCGTCCTCGTACAGCCGCGCCACCTGGGCGCTGATGTCGAGGTCCACGCCGTCGCCGTCGGCCGTCGCCGGCCGGGCCGCGAGAATCACGAGAGCGGACAACAGGGCCGGGACGAGAAGGGGATGGCGGCGAGATGAGCGCATGACAGCGATCGTGGCCCGCGCCCGCGGGCCCGGCCCGTTCAAGGCGTACACCTGGGGGACAGGACGTCACGAATGGCCCAGCGGTCGGACCTGACGGCTCCTCAGTGGTCCGGCCGAGCGACTCCCGTCGGCGGTGCCGTTCGCGAACGGGTCACCCGCACAAGGGGCTTCAGTACGGCACCTGCCACACCACCGTCGTACCGCCAGCGCCCTCGCCGATCCCCGGCCCGTACCAACTCGCGCCGCCCAGCGACTCGGCACGCCGCTTGAGGTTCTTCAGGCCGCTTCGCCTGCCGCCCTCGGGAATGCCGACCCCGTCGTCCGCGACGGCGAGGCGGACACCGGGCCTCCCGTCCGGCAGCAGGACGTCCGCGTCGACGGAGACCTCGATCCGGGAGGCCCCCGCGTGCCGGAAGGCGTTGGAGAGGGCTTCGCGCAGCGCGGCGATGAGGTTCTTGGCGGTGAGTTCGCCGACCTGCGTGTCGACGGGCCCGGTGAAGTGGTGCCCGGGGTGGAATCCGAGAGGGACGGCGGCCATGTTGATCTCGCGCAGGACGCGGGTGCGCAGTCCGGAGGGCGTCTCGGCGGGACCCTGCCGGAGCGCGAAGATCGCGGTGCGGATCTCCTGGATGGTGACGTCGAGTTCGTCGACCGCCTTGCCGACACCCCGCCGTACCTCGGGCACGTTCGACAGGCGCTGCGCGCTCTCCAGCATCACCCCGGTGGCGAACAGCCGCTGGATGACCAGGTCGTGCAGGTCGCGGGCGATCCGGTCGCGGTCCTCGTACACCGCGAGCCGTTCCCGGTCACGCTGGCTCTCGGCCATGATCAGCGCCAGGGCCGCCTGGGAGGCGAACTGCGTGGCGACGGTCCGCTCTGTCTCGGTGAACTGGCGTCCGTCGCGCGGCCTCGGGGTCAGGAGGGCGCCGAGGACCCGGCCGTCGCACTGCAGGGGGAGCATCATGACGGGCCCGTAGGCGTGGGTGAGATCCGTTCGCAGGCGCGAGTCGGCGGACGCGTCCGCCAGGAACACGGTTTTCCCGTCGCGGAGTTCGGCGACCAGTTCGCTCTCCGGCGGAACGACCACACCGAGCGCCGTCGACGGGTGGTCCGCGGCCACCGCAACGACCTCCAGGCCGCCCTCTTCCGCGAGGAGCAGCACGATCCCGGCCGCGGAGCCGGAGAGCCGGCGGGCCTGTTCGGCGACGATCTGCAACGCGTCCTCGGCGTCGCCTCCCGCCAGCAGCGCGGTGGTAACGGCCACCGAGCCGTCGATCCAGCGCTCCCGCTGCTTCGCCGCTTCGTACAGGCGGGCGTTGCCGATGGCGATACCGGCCTCCGTGGCGAGCACCCGGACCATGTGGAGATCGTCGTCGTCGAAGGCGCCGCCACCACGCTTCTCGGTGAGGTACAGGTTTCCGAAGATCTCCCCCTGGACCCGGATCGGTACGCCGAGGAAGCTGCGCATCGGTGGATGGCCGGCCGGGAACCCGCAGGAGCGCGGGTCGTCGGTCAGGTTCGCGAGGCGCACCGGATCGGGGTCGCGGATGAGCGCGCCCAGCAGCCCCTTGTGGCCGTCGGGCCTCCGGCCGATCAGGTGGGTGGTCTCCTCGTCGACGCCGCGCTGGACGAAGTCCGAAAGGCCCTCACCGCTCTCGTCCACGACTCCGATGGCCGCGTACCGCGCGTCCGTGAGTTTGGCGGCCGTCTCGCAGATCCGGCCGAGTTTGGAGTGCAGCTCCAGTCCCGATCCGACCGACCGCACGGCCTCCAACAGCCGGGGGACCCGGGCGTCCGGCTCGCCGGTCAGCCCTCCCGCGGCACGAGCCGCCGGGGCCGCCGCGCCCGTGTCGCCGCCCGGGACGGGGGAGCCCCTCGCCGCTGACATGCCTTGAGCCTAATGAGTCCCTTTTGTCAGGGAAAGTCGGGTGAGTGTCGGGCGGGAGCGGAACTCCGGGCACTCCCCCGGACACCCCCGCTCCCGCCCGCAGCGGACACCGCCCACGATCCGCTCGTGCGGTGCTCAGCGCGCGACGGCGCTCACCAGCCGGTCCGCGGCGTTCTCCCGTTCCGCCATCTCCCGCAGCGGCCCCTCGACGGCCGACAGCTCGGCGAACGAACCGCGCTGGACCACGCGACCCCGCGCGAGCACGATCACCTCGTCCACGGCGTCGAGTCCGGCCAGCCGATGCGTGATCAGCAGGGTCGTGCGGCCCTCGGTCGCGGCCAGCAGGTCCGCGGTGAGCGCGTCGGCCGTCGGCAGGTCGAGGTGTTCCGCCGGTTCGTCGAGGACGAGCACGGGGAAGTCGGCGAGCAGAGCCCGTGCCAGGGCGAGCCGCTGGCGCTGGCCGCCGGACAGCCGTGCCCCGTGTTCTCCGATCGGGGTGTCGAGCCCGTCGGGCAGCCCGTCCACCCAGTCGAGGAGGCGAGCCCGCGCGAGCGCGTCGCGCAGCGCTGCCTCGGTCGCGTCCTTGCGGGCGAGCAGCAGGTTCTCGCGCACCGTGCTGTCGAAGAGGTGCGCGTCCTGGGCGCACAGCCCGATCAGCCGGCGCACGGTGTCCCCTTCCATGCCGAACGCGTCCGCCCCGGCGAGCGTGAAGGTCCCCGCTTCGGGGTCCAGGAACCGCAGCAGCACCTGCGCGAGCGTCGTCTTGCCGGCTCCGGAGGTGCCGACCACGGCGATCCTGCGCCCCTCTTCGAGGGTCAGGTCGAGCCCGGCCAGCGCGTCCCGGTCCTGGCCCGCGTACCGGGCCCGGAGTCCGGACACCCGGAGCGGGAACGGTGACGCGGGCGCCGGCCACGGCTGTCCGGGCTCGCGTACGGGATCGGGGGCGTCCAGCACCTCGTACACGCGCTCGGCGCTCTTGCGCACCCGCTGCCGGTACTGGACGGCGAGCGGCAGTCCCATGACGGCCTCGAAGGCGGCGAGCGGGGTGAGGACGACGACGGCCATGAGTACGCCGTGCAGACGCCCCGCGGCGACCGCCTGGACGCCGACGAGAGCGGTGGCCGCGACGGTGAGCCCGGAGACGAGTGCCGTGAGTCCGTCGCCGAGGGCCGTCGCGGTGGCGGCCCGGGAGGCGATCCTCGTGAGGACGCCGTCGGCCTGTCGTGCCTGGGTGGTACGGAGGGGCAGCGCGCCCGCGACGGTCAGTTCGGCGGTCCCCGTGAGCAGATCGGCCACCTGGGTGGCCAGCGCCCCGCGGGCGGGAGCCAGCCGTCGTTCGGCGCGGCGCGCGACGGCACCGGTCACCAGGGGGACTCCGGCACCCGCAGCCAGCAGACCGGCGGCGAGAACGGCTCCGGCTTCTGGGAGCAGCCAGGCGGCGAACCCGACCGAGGCGGTGGAGACCAGGACCGCGGCTCCGGCCGGCAGCAGCCAGCGCAGCCAGTAGTCCTGGAGGGCGTCGACGTCGGCGACGAGCCTCGACAGCAGGTCGCCGCGCCGGGTGGTCCGCAGCCCGGCGGGCGCGAGCCGTTCCAGACGCCGGTAGACGGCGACCCGTGTGTCGGCCAGCATCCGCAGCACGGCGTCGTGCGAGACGAGCCGTTCCGCGTACCGGAACACCGCCCGTCCGATGCCGAACGTCCGGGTGGCCGTCACGGCCACCATCAGATAGAAGACGGGCGGCTGCTGGGAGGCCCGTGAGATGAGCCAGCCGGAGGTCGCCATGAGGCCGACGGCGCTCCCGAGCGCGAGGCTGCCGAGGAGCAGCGCGAGCGAGAGCGGACCACGCCGGGGTGCCGCCATCGCCCGGACACGGGCGAGCAAGGCGTCGCGGCCCCGAGGCATCGCGACAGGTCCTTCTGCCAGGGACAGGCTCTCCGGCGCGGTCCCCTGGGGCTCCTGTGTGCGTGGCGGCTTCGAGGAGCCGGAGACGCCGGACTCGGGCGCCGGCCTCGGCGCGCCGACGAGGGGGGCTTCCAGACGGACCACCCGGTCCGCGACGTCCAGGAGGGCCGGCCGGTGCACGACCAGCAGTACGGTCCGCCCCACGGCCAGCCGCCGGACCGCCGCGACGACCTCGGCCTCGGTCGCCCCGTCGAGCGCGGCCGTCGGCTCGTCGAGCAGCAGCACGGGCCGGTCCGCGAGGAACGCCCGCGCGAGTGCCAGGCGTTGGCGCTGGCCGGCCGACAGTCCGGCGCCGTCCTCGCCGAGGACCGTGTCGGCCCCGGCGGGCAGGGCGTCCACGAACTCCGCCGCACCGGCGTCGGCGAGCGCCGTGCGCAGCGCCGCGTCGTCGGCGTCGGGCCGTGCCAGCCGTACGTTCTCGGCGATGGAACCGGCATACAGGTGCGGCCGTTGCGGCACCCACGCGATCCGCGAACGCCACTCGGCGAGGTCGGCGTCGGCGAGATCGGCTCCCCCGGCGCGGACGTGGCCGGCGGTGGGCTCCACGAACCCGAGCAGGACGTTCAACAGGGTCGACTTGCCCACCCCGCTGGAGCCGACGAGGGCGACCGTCTCACCGGGCCCGACGGTGAAGGAGACGTCCGAGACCGCGTCCGTGGAGCGTCCCGGGTAGCGCACGGTCACGCCGTCGAAGACGATCTCCCCCGCGGGCACGTGCCGCGAACCGGAGCTCGGCGCCGGGGTCTCCAGCACCTCGAAGATCGCCTCGGCGGCCGCGAGCCCCTCGGCGGCGGCGTGGTACTGGGCTCCCACCTGCCTGAGCGGCAGATAGGCCTCGGGCGCCAGCACGAGAATGACGAGCCCCACGTACAGATCCATCTCGCCACGGACGAGCCGCATTCCGATGGTCACCGCGACCAGGGCGACCGAGATGGTGGCGAGCAGTTCCAGGGCGAAGGACGACAGGAAGGCGATCCGGAGCGTCCTCATGGTCGCCTGCCGGTACTCGCCGGTGATCTTCCGGATCGACTCGGCCTGCGCCTTGGCCCGGCCGAACACCTTGAGCGTGGGCAGTCCGGCAACCACGTCCAGGAAGTGTCCGGACAGCCGGGACAGCATCCGCCATTGGCGGTCCATATGGCTGCGTGTGGCCCAGCCGATCAGCACCATGAACAGGGGGATGAGCGGCAGGGTGACGACGATGATCGCCGCGGACACCCAGTCCTCGGTGACGATCCGCGCCAGCACGGCGACCGGGACCACCACCGCGAGGCCCAACTGCGGCAGATAGCGCGAGAAGTAGTCGTCGAGCGCGTCGACACCGCGTGTCGCGAGAGCGACCAGGGAGCCCGTTCGCTGGCCGCTGAGCCACCCGGGCCCGAGCGACGCGGCCCGCTCCAGCAGCCGCCCCCTGAGCTCCGACTTGACCGCGGCGCTCGCTCGGTGCGCGGCGAGTTCGGTGAGCCAGGCCACCAACGCGCGCCCGAGCGCCACAGCCGTCAACAAGATCAGGGGGGTGCGCAGTTCGGAGGCGGAGAATCCGTGCTGGAAGGCACCGACCACCACCTCGGCGACAAGCATCGCCTGAGCGATGACCAGAGCCGCTCCGGCGACGCCCAGCCCCACGACCGCGACAAGAAAGCGGCGGGTGGCCCGGGCGTACCGGAGGAGACGCGGATCGATAGGTTTCACGTGAAACACACCTTTGGCCCATCAGGCACGTTTCACGTGAAACATGCCGATCCATCGGATTCAGTGCGATACGTCCACGGCGATGTGGTGCGTGCCGATGCGCTTGCGGAACACCCAGTAGGTCCAGCTCTGGTAGAGCAGGACGATCGGCGTGGCGATCACGGCACACCAGGTCATGATCGTCAGGGTGTAGTGGCTCGACGAGGCGTTGGTGACCGTGAGGCTCCAGTCCTCGTTGAGCGAGGACGGCATGACGTCCGGGAAGAGCGACAGGAAGAGCATGGCGACGGCGGCCACGATAGTGAGCCCCGAGAGGATGAACGCCCACCCCTCACGACCGACGTTGACCATCGCCAGCGCCGCGACCAGGGCGACCACGGCCACGATCAGCGCGGCCAGCGACGCGCCGTCACCGTTGTCGATCTGCGTCCAGATGAGGAAGGCCAGCGCCAGCACGGCTGCCGCCAGGCCGACCCGCAGTGCGAGCTTCCGGGACCGCTCCCGGATGTCTCCGACCGTCTTGAGTCCGACGAACACCGTTCCGTGGAAGGTGAACAAAGTGAGTGTCACCAGACCACCGAGGATCGAGTACACGTTGAGCAGGTCCCAGAAGTTGCCCACGTACTCGAAGTTCCGGTCGATCTTCACTCCGCGCACGATGTTGCCGAAGGCCACACCCCACAGGAATGCCGGGATCAGCGAGGTCCAGAAGATCGCTGTCTCCCAGTTGCGCTGCCAGTGCTCCTCGGGTCGCTTCGCCCGGTACTCGAAGGCGACGCCCCGCACGATCAGACAGACCAGGATGATCAGCAGGGGCAGATAGAAGCCCGAGAAGAGGGTGGCGTACCACTCGGGGAAGGCCGCGAAGGTCGCGCCACCGGCCGTGAGCAGCCACACCTCGTTGCCGTCCCACACCGGGCCGATCGTGTTGATCAGCACCCGCTTCTCGATGCGGTCGCGGGCCAGCAGCTTGGTGAGGATGCCGACTCCGAAGTCGAAGCCCTCCAGGAAGAAGTAACCGATCCAGAGGATCGCGATGAGGACGAACCAGACGTCGTGAAGTTCCATGACTCAGCAGCTCCCTGAGCCTAGTAGGAGAAGGCCATCGGCTTGTCGGCGTCCCTGGAGTCGCCGCCGATCCTGGTGGGCGGGTTGAGGTCGGACTCGGTGAGCTCGGGCGGCCCTGCCTTGACGTACTTCGCGAGCAGCTTGACCTCGATGACGGCGAGGATCGCGTAGATCAGCGAGTAGACGGTCAGGGAGGTGATGACCTCGCCCTGCGAGACGGTGGGGGAGACCCCGTAACGCGTCTGCAGAACGCCGTACACAACCCACGGCTGGCGGCCCATCTCGGTGAAGATCCAGCCCCAGGAGTTGGCGATCAGCGGGAAGGCCAGGGTCCAGATGGCGATGCGCCAGCCCCACTTGGTGAGCTTCGGGCCGAGTGCCTTGTTCTTGAACAGGACCAGATGCGGTGCCTCGTCCTCGCCGGCCCTCAGGTGCTGCGGCAGCATGAACTTCTTGCGGGTCAGCCAGAGTCCGACGATGCCGATCGCGAAGGAGGTCATGCCGAAGCCGATCATCCAGCGGAACGCCCAGAAGGTGACCGGGATGATGGGGCGGTAGTCGCCGGGACCGTACTTCTCCTGCTCGGCCTTGTTCGTGTCGTTGATGCCGGGAACGTATGAGTTGAAGTCGTCGTCGGCGAGGAACGACAGTATCCCGGGGATCGACAGCTCGACGGTGTTGTGACCCTTGCTGACATCTCCGTACGCGAAGATCGAGAAGGGCGCGGAGTCCTGACCGTCCCACAGCGCCTCGGCGGCGGCCATCTTCATCGGCTGCTGCTTGAACATGATCTTGCCGAGGGTGTCGCCGCTGATCGCCGTGAGGAGACCGGCGATGACGACGGTGACGAGGCCGAGGCGCAGCGAGGTCTTCATGACGGCGACGTGCCGCTTGCGGACCAGGTGGATCGCGGCGATGCCCACCATGAACGCGCCGCCGGTCAGAAACGCCGCGGTGAGGGTGTGGAACGCCTGGGCGAGCGCGGTGTTCTGGGTCAGCACATGCCAGAAGTCGGTGAGTTCCGCCCGCCCGCGCGCCTTGTTGATCCGGTAGCCGACCGGGTGCTGCATCCACGAGTTGGCCGCGAGGATGAAGTACGCCGACAGGACGGTACCGATGGAGACCATCCAGATACAGGCGAGGTGGAGCTTCTTCGGGAGTTTGTCCCAGCCGAAGATCCACAGCCCGATGAAGGTGGACTCGAAGAAGAAGGCGATCAGGGCCTCGAAGGCGAGCGGGGCACCGAAGATGTCGCCGACGAAGCGTGAGTAGGCGGACCAGTTCATGCCGAACTGGAACTCCTGGACGATGCCGGTGACGACGCCCATCGCGATGTTGATCAGGAACAGCTTGCCCCAGAACTTGGTGGCGCCCAGGTACTTCGGCTTCTCCGTGCGCACCCAGGCGGTCTGCAGGCCGGCGACGAGCGCGGCGAGCGAGATCGTCAGGGGTACGAAGAAGAAGTGGTAGACGGTGATGATTCCGAACTGCCATCGCGCCATGGTCTCTGGCGCCAAAGCCAATTCCACGTCGTCAGTCTCCTTACGTCGCCGTTGTCACAGCGGCAGTGTGCCCGGTTTGTCGCAGACATCATGGGAGCAACAGGACACGCTTGTGAACGCGTTCACATTCACAAGCAATTATGACGCATGCCCGTTCGACTACGGAGGGGTGGGGGGTCCTTAAGCCGGACCGAAGGGCCCGAACGCGGAGGGGCCCGTACGCGATGATCACGTACGGGCCCCTCCGCGGGTGGCTACAGCCCCTTGTGGAAGCTCTCGGTCGCCTTCAGGAAGATGTCGTTCGCCTCGGTCTCACCGATCGTGACGCGGACGCCCTCGCCCGCGAAGGGACGCACGACGACCCCGGCCTGCTCGCAGTGCGCGGCGAAGTCGAGGGTGCGCTCCCCCAGCCGCAGCCACACGAAGTTGGCCTGCGTCTCGGGCACCGTCCAGCCCTGGCCGCGCAGGGCGTCGACCACCCGGTTGCGCTCGGAGACCAGCGAGCCGACCCGGCCGATCAGTTCGTCCTCGGCCCGCAGGCTCGCCACCGCGGCGTCCTGGGCGAGCTGGCTCACACCGAACGGCACCGCCGTCTTGCGCAGCGCGGCCGCCACCGGATCGTGAGCGATCGCGAAGCCGACCCGGAGTCCGGCCAGCCCGTACGCCTTGGAGAACGTGCGCAGCACACAGACATTGGGCCGGTCACGGTAGATCTCCACGCCGTCCGGCACCTCGCGGTCACGGATGAACTCGCGGTACGCCTCGTCCAGAACGACCAGCACATCACTCGGCACCCGGTCCAGGAACCGCTCCAGCTCGGCCCGGCGGACCACCGTGCCGGTCGGGTTGTTCGGGTTGCAGACGAAAATCAGCCGCGTCCGGTCGGTGATCGCGTCGGCCATCGCGTCCAGGTCGTGCACCTCGCCCGGCGTCAGCGGCACCCGCACCGAGGTCGCCCCGCTGATCTGCGTGATGATCGGGTACGCCTCGAAGGACCGCCAGGCGTAGATGACCTCGTCACCGGGACCGCTCGTGGACTGCAGCAGCGACTGCGCGACACCGACCGAGCCGGTACCGGTCGCCAGGTGCGAGACGGGGACGCCGAAACGGTCCGCCAGCTCGTTCATCAGACCCGTGCACGCCATGTCCGGGTAGCGGTTGAACGAACCGGCCGCCGCGGTCAGGCTCTCGACCACGCCCGGCAGCGGCGGATACGGGTTCTCGTTGGAGGACAGCTTGTACGCCACGGCGCCGCCGGCGGCGGCGGGTTTGCCGGGCTTGTACGTGGGGATACCCGCCAGCTCCGCACGCAGCTTGGGGTTCGTGTCGCTCACCGCAGTCCTCCTCGTGACCACCAGCGGCTCATGACCACCACCGGCTACCAATACTTCTCACCTTATGAGGATTCCGCGCCGCTGCGAATGGCCTGTGGACAACCCGACACCGCCGCGTACCCCGCCGGGTGATCATCCGCGGACGCCGGTGACGTCCGGTCCGGGCGTCACCGTCGCACACTCGGCGGTCCTCCTCGTACGAAGTCGTACGAAAAGGGGGCGCGTCGACGGCCAGCACATGCGCCGGTGGCTCGCGCCGTGGCGCGCATCCCTCGTACAGGTGAGTTGAGACCTCTTCGAAACATGGCCCGCTTGGCAGGCTCGCGCGCGCCGACAAGTCACGTATCGGGATGGGATTGCTCAACTACCTTCGCTTCAAAGGGAGTTAGCGCATTTCGATCATGCAGAAACGTGCCTGTCAACGCGTGCATATGCGTCCGCGCTACCCCACCGTATGAGCCCTAATATCGGCTCGCCATGACAGCAGCAGGGAAGCACCAGGTGAGCCGGGCGGAGACCTCCCGCCGAGGCGGTCGGCCGGGCCGGGCGGGCATCAGAGACGTGGCCGCGGCAGCAGGGGTCTCCATCACAACCGTGTCCGACGCCCTCAACGGCAAGGGACGGCTCCCGGACGCCACCCGACGCCATGTCCGCGAAGTCGCCGACCGGCTGGGGTATCGCCCCTCGGCCGCGGCCCGAACCCTCCGTACCGGCAAGTCGGGCCTGATCGGCCTGACCGTCACCACGTACGGGGATGAACCTTTCACCTTCACCGAGTTCGCGTATTTCGCCGAGATGGCCAGAGCCGCCACCTCGGCCGCGCTCGCCCGGGGATACGCCCTGGTCATCCTCCCGGCGACCTCCCGCCACGACGTGTGGTCGAACGTCGCCCTGGACGGAACCGTGGTCATCGACCCGTCCGACCAGGATCCGGTCGTCAGCGAGCTGGTCCGCCAGGGGCTGCCCGTCGTCTCCGACGGGCGGCCCGTGGGATCGCTCCCGGTCACCGCCTGGGTGGACAACGACCACGAGGCCGCGGTCCTCGGCATCCTCGACCACCTGGCCGACGCCGGCGCCCGCCGTATCGGCCTCCTCACCGGCACCACCACGGACACGTACACCCGCCTCTCCACCACCGCGTACCTGCGTTGGTGCGAGCGTGTGGGCCAGGATCCGGTGTACGAGGCCTATCCGGCGCACGATCCGTGCGCCGGAGCGGTGGCCGCCGACCGGCTCCTCGCCCGGCCCGACCGGCCGGACGCCGTCTACGGCCTCTTCGACCCGAACGGCACCGACCTGCTGGCGGCCGCCCGCCGCTACGGTCTGCGCGTACCCGACGACCTGCTTCTGGTGTGCTGCAGCGAGTCGACGGTCTACGCCAGTACCGAGCCGCCCGTCACGACGCTGTCCCTCAAACCGCGCAGAATCGGCACGGCGGTCGTCCAGTTACTGATCGACGCCATCGAAGGGGTCGAATCGGACCAACCGGTCGAGCAGGTGATACCCACGGAGCTGATCGTGCGGACCTCGTCGCAGCGGCGGCCGCCCCGGACGACCGTCAGTCCGCCCCGATCACCCGAGCAGGGCTGAGGCACGATCCGAATTGGGCGGGGCGAGCCCCGCCCAATTCGGGCGAAAACCGCGGTGAACTGGGCTCCTGTTCCGATTCACCACCCCTGGGTCATCACATGGCGCGATCCGCATTCCTATGATGGGCGGACGACACCGCGGGCCGCTGCGACCAGGCAGTCCGAACCGGTGCAGATGCGGCGCGATGGTGGTGGAGGGGTCGATGACTCAGGGGGCCGGTCAGGGACCCGAGGTGGTGCGGACGGCGACGTTGCGCGACTTCCGGGTACCCGGGTACGTCCACGAGACCGGTCCGTATGCGCAGAACACGCCTCACGGCGAGGGCGCCGGACCCATGACTGCGCGGTACGCGTCGGGAGAGTCCTCCCCGTACGCGTCCGGGGAGGCTCCGCCGGAGTTCCCGGGAGAGTTCTCCGAGGGGTACACGCCCACGCAGCGCGATCTGCCGGTCATCAACCGCGGCGACACCCAGCAGGTCGTCGTCGACCCCTCCGGCGCGCCCGCCCCGGCACCCGGAGCCGGACCCGGCCCGCTGTACGTCGTCGGGGACGTGCACGGCTACCTCGACCAGCTCGTCGCCGCGCTCCAGGCCAAGGGCCTCGTCGACGCCGCCGGCAACTGGTCGGCCGGCACCTCGCGCCTGTGGTTCCTCGGCGACTTCACCGACCGCGGCCCCGACGGCATCGGCGTGATCGACCTCGTGATGCGGCTGTCCGCCGAGGCGGCCGCGGCCGGCGGCTACTGCAAGGCGCTCATGGGCAACCACGAGCTGCTGCTGCTCGGCGCCAAGCGGTTCGGCGACACCCCGGTGAGCTCCGGCGCCGGCACCGCCACCTTCCAGGCCGCCTGGCTCCTCAACGGCGGCCAGAAGACGGACATGGACCGCCTCCAGGACCACCACCTGCAGTGGATGGCCCGCCTCGACGCCATGGAACTGGTCGACGGACACCTTCTGGTGCACTCCGACACCACCGCCTACCTCGACTACGGCGACTCCATCGAAGCGGTCAACGACACCGTCCGCGAAACCCTCACCCGCAACGACGCCGAGGACTGCTGGGACCTCTTCCGCAAGTTCACCCGGCGCTTCGCCTTCCGCGACGAGGGCGCCGAGGCGGTCCGTGAACTGCTCGGCGCATACGGCGGCACCCGCATCGTCCACGGCCACAGCCCCATTCCCTACCTCCTGGGCGAGGTGGGACCGGAGGACGGCGAGGCCGGAGCGGGTCCCGTCATCGAAGGACCGCACGTCTACGCCGACGGGCTGGCCATCGCGATGGACGGTGGAGTGACCATGGCCGGAAAGCTGCTGGTCCAACAACTTCCGCTGGATATCTGAGCGTTCACCGGGCAGGCGTCCGGCCGACGGACCACTCCGGACAGGGGCCAATTTCTGGAAACCCCCTGTCACGGCCTGCCGTCGCCGCTCTACCATCGGCTTATCCGTAGCAGGCTCCCCTCCGTTTCTGCCCAACGGCTCGTCAGCGTGCGAGCCACCAGCCCTACGGAGCATCGGGGGATGCAGATGAACAGCGTTCCGCAGCACCTGCTGAGCGAGGACCGCCAGGAATACGAGCGGATCCTCGATGAGGCGCTGCGCTCCGCACCACACCGCCCGGAACTCGCCGCTGCCGGCCAGCGGCTCAACCTCGAACAACTGCGCACCATGGCACTCAACGCCACGGCCCTCATCACGACGGCCGCGTCGGACGAGTACGCGCACTACGTGAAGGTCCGCAGCGAACTGCGCCGCCCGGTGCGGTCCGCCCCGGCCGTGAGCGAGGAAGCCGGCTCCACGGAGCCGGGCACGACCGCGATGGGGCTCGCCGCCACGGTGGGGGAGGTCACCGAGACCGCCGGGGCCGGTGCCGTCGCCGTCGTCGCGGTGCTCGCCCCCGTCCTCGCCGGGACAGCCGCGGCCATATTCCTGCTCGTGGGCTACGTCCTGAGGATGCTCGATCCCGAGCCGACCATCGCCAGGACCCTTCTGACCACCGGATGGGTCTTCGGCGCGGTCACGGCGGCCGCCATTCTGGTCGCCGCGGCCGGACTGCTGCTGACCGCCCTGCGCAACAGTTCGTCCTCCCTCCATGCGGGAGCGGGTGACGAGCTGACCGGACAGGTCGCCCGGGCCAAGGAGGCCTGGCGTGACGCCCTGCTGGAGCGCGGCATCATGCCGTTCCTCCGGGAAGCCCTGGCGGACCCGGGCTCGGCGGCACTGGGCCGCCCCGCACCGGCCCCCAGCCGCATACCCCACCTCGGGTACGGCCGGCCGGGGTTCAGCAGTCCCGACGGCGGACCCGCGGCGGGCCCGCGCCCGAGCTTCTCCAGCCCGGACTTCACCAGCCCGGACTTCGGAGGACCGGAACACCAGCCCGAGTGACCCGGCCGGCCGACGGCCGGGTCCGAGGCAGGAGAGGGCTCGCGCGAGTGCGCGGGCCCTCACACCCTTGTCGGTGCGGCTCTTTCCGGCCACCGGTACGGGCGGGGCTCCTACGGCTGCCCCGGGACGTGTCGACGGCGTCCCGCGGGCTCCTCCGCCGTCCTTCGGGCTGTCTCAGACGATGCCCAGCCGACGCGCCTCCTTCATCCACGACGGGAACTCGGACAGCAGCCGGTCGTAGAGCTCCGGATCCGGTACGTCGCTGATGTCGTCGACCGCGAAGAAGCCCACGTTGTCGACGCGCCGGCCCGGCAGGGTGTCGAACCTCTCCAGAACGCCGTAGTTGGAGCGCCCCAGTCCGACGAACTGCCAGAAGACCGGCTCTTCCACAGCCTCCCGCAGCTCCGTCTCGATCTCCTTGTTGCGGTAGACGCCGCCGTCGGAGAAGAAGAGCACCAGCGTGGGATCGGCGGCGGGGTGCTCGCGGACGAACGCCCGGACTTCGGCGATCACCTTCTGCTCCTCGTTCTGGATGCCCACCGCCCGCATGTCCACCTGGCCCGGCAGCAGGCCCTTCTTCGGCTTCTTCCGCCGGAACAGGGTCAGTTCACCGACCCGGACATGCTGCTCAAGCCACTCCGGCAGATCGCCCAGGGCGAGGTCCGGCAGCCGGGCCGGGTTCGACGCGAAGGTCCACGCCTGCATCTCCCCGTCGTCGTCCAACTGGGCCGCCACCGCAGCCATCCGCTCCACGACGTCGGCCACGACGCCCTTGGAGTACAGGAACGACATCGAGCCGGAGGCATCCAGGACCAGGATGACGCGGGCTCTGACGCCCACGGCCCCGTGCTTGCGCAGACTGACCGCCACCTGCTCCTTGCGCAGGGAGAGCCGCTTGCGCATGTCCACGGGCAACCGCTCCTCTCCCTTGACGAGACGAGGAGCCGAGCCGGAACCCGGGGCCGGGGGCGCCTGGGGCACCGGGGGCGCCGACGGGACGGGCGCGGCCGGGGGCACGGGGGCCGGCGGGGCCGCGGGGGCCTGTGCGGGTGCCGGTGCCGACGGAGGCGGCGGGGGGACGGGCGCGGTCGTGGGCGCCGGGACCGGCGGCAGGGTCGTTGCCGACGGGAGCCCCGGTGCCGGTGAGGCGGTTCCTGGGGCCGCGCTCCTCGGGTCCGTGCTCCCGGAAGCGCCCGGCTCCTCGTCCACACTGATCCCGAAGTCCGTGGCCAGGCCCGCGAGTCCGGAGGCATACCCCTGGCCCACCGCGCGGAACTTCCACAGCCCGCCCCGCAGATACAGCTCGCCTCCGATGAAGGCGGTCTCCGTCGTCGCCTCCATCTCGAAGAAGGCCAGCTCCTCGCCGGTTCCGGCGTCGAGCAGCCTCAGCTTCAGACCCGACAGCTCGCCGAAGGTGCCCCCGTCGGCCGAGGCGCCCAGGACCACCCGCTGGATCTCCGGCTCCAGGGCGCGCAGATCCACCTCGACGGTGTCCGTCGTCCCGTCGCCCTCCCGCCGCTTGCCCGAGTGGCGCACGGCGCCCGAGGCATGCCGGGGCTGGTTGTAGAAGACGAAGTCACCGTCGTCGCGCACCCGCCCGTCCGCCCGCAGCAGCAGGGCCGAGGCATCGGCGTCGGGGGCGCCGGGGCCTCCCGACCAGCCGAGTACGACCCGCACCTCCTGCGCGGCAACGGGAAGGTTGGCACCCTTGCTCATCGATGTCGGTGTCATGCGCCCAGTCTCCCTGGAGAAGCCGTCGGTGGATCCGGCCGAGACGCCCGCGCGCGAGAAGAGCCGGCCGCGTCCGACGCGGCCCGGACGAACTCACGCAAGCGCTCGGTGGTGTTGCTCTCCCTCCACACCAGTCCCCGTTCGATCGGCCGGGCGTCGTGAAGAGGTACGTAGGCGATGTCGGGCCGGGGGTAGTACTGCCGCGAGTGCTCCCCGACCGGGAGGACGCCCCGGCCCATCGCGACCAGGGTCAGCATCTCGGAGAACGAACCGCCGACCGGGCCCTTCGGAACGGGTCTGCCCGAAGGGGTGTGGTCCGGTGTGCGGTCCCGCTTGAACGCCGCCGAGGTCACCGCGGGGTACTGCACCACGGGGTGTTCCGCGAGCGCCTCCAGAGACAGCCGTTCCTCGCCGGCCAGCGGATGACCGGCCGCGACCGCCAGGACCCTCTCTTCCCTCAGCAGGGCGGGTCCGCAGGCCATTCCGTCGAAGGGGAACGAGGCGAGCAGCACGTCGATCGAACCGTCCAGCAGACTCGCACGGGAGTTGGAGAGCTGGACCTCCCGCACGTCGACCCGGCAGTCCGGGTGACGCTCACCGAACAGGGCGACCGCTCTGAGGAGAGCGGGCGCCGTCCACTCACCGAGGAAGGCGACCCGTAGCTCTCCGGTGATCCCCCTGCTTGCGTCGGCCGCCCTTCGCAGCGCGGATTCGATCCCGGCGACCAGGGGCGTCAGGTCGTCCGCGAGCTGCCGGCCGATCGGGGTGAGCCGGACCGAACGGCTGGTGCGTTCGAACAGCAGGCCGCCGACTCTGCGCTCCAGCGTCTTGATCACCTGACTGACCCGCCCGGTGGTGATCAGCAGCCGCTCGGCGGTCCGGCCGAAGTGCAGTTCCTCGGCCAGCGTCAGAAAGGTCTCGCTCTCCAGTCGCTCCAGCATGAACCCCCCAGCGTTAAATCTGGCTCAACGGTCGTGCAGCGATCATGCCTTGATGGCGTCCGTCCCGCAGCGGATCGTAGAAGGCGTCCACCCGGCCGCGAGCGGGAGCCGGACAGTCCCGTGCCGGCCGGACACACGGCGTCTCCGTGCCCGGCTCCGCCCACCACGTCCACCCCACCCATCACACCGTTTCCGAATGGGGACCCCATGACCTCCGCGGACGTCACCGCCTATCTGAACGGGCTCGACGGCCCACTGCGCCACATCGGCGAGAGGGCCGGGCAGGTGATCGACTCCGTCCTCCCCGACGACTCCGGCGCGATGTGGCACGGCCATCCCACCTGGAGCCTCGGGGACAAGCCGGGCCGGACCCCGGTCTGCCTGCTCAAGGCCCACACGTCCTACGTCACCTTCGGCCTGTGGCGCGGCCAGGACGTGACCGACCCATCGGGCCGGCTCGTCGCCGGAGCCCGCCGGATGGCCTCGGTGAAGCTCGGCCGTGCCGACGAGATCGACCCCGACCTGTTCAGCGCGTGGCTTCGCCACGCCGTCGCCCTGGAGACGACATGACCTCCCTGCGTGTGAAGGCCTTCGACCACCTGGTCCTCAAGGTGGAGGACGTCGAACGGTCCCTGGACTTCTACACCGGCCTTCTCGGCCTGGAACCCGTACGCGTCGCCGAATGGCGTCTCGGGCAGGCCCCGTTCCCGTCGGTGAGGGTCACCGCGGAAACCATCATCGACCTGATCGCCCATGCCCCCGAGGGGTCCAACGTCGACCACATCTGTCTCACCGTGGAACCGCTGGACTGGGACCAGGTCATCGCGTCGGGATCCTTCACCGTGCTCGAAGGGCCTGTGGAACGCTTCGGCGCGCGCGGCACCGCGACCTCGGTCTATGTCCGGGACCCGGACGGCAACACCGTCGAACTGCGCTGGTACCCGCAGGACGTCACACCGTGACCGGGCCGGGGACCGCGGTCCGGGGGTGCTCCCCGGACCGCGGTCCCGTGGGGTGACTCAGTCGGCCAGCGGCAGATACACGCGGTTTCCTGCTTCCGCGAACTCCCGGGACTTCTGAAGCATGCCCTCGGAGATCTCCGCGGCGGAGGCACCGTCGGCCGCTTCACCGCCGAACCGCTCGTTGATGTCCTGGCTGATCTTCATCGAGCAGAACTTCGGCCCGCACATGGAGCAGAAGTGGGCCGTCTTGGCGGGCTCGGCCGGCAGTGTCTGGTCGTGGAACTCCCGTGCCGTGTCAGGATCGAGAGCCAGGTTGAACTGGTCCTCCCACCGGAACTCGAAGCGGGCGTCGGACAGCGCGTCATCCCATTCCTGCGCACCTGGGTGCCCCTTGGCGAGGTCGGCTGCGTGGGCGGCGATCTTGTAGGTGATGACGCCGGTCTTGACGTCGTCACGATCGGGCAGGCCCAAGTGCTCCTTGGGCGTGACATAGCAGAGCATGGCCGTGCCCCACCAGGCGATCATCGCGGCACCGATGCCGGAAGTGATGTGGTCGTACGCCGGCGCGACGTCCGTCGTCAGCGGGCCGAGGGTATAGAACGGAGCTTCATCACAGATCTCCTGCTGAAGGTCGATGTTCTCCTTGATCTTGTGCATCGGGACATGCCCCGGGCCTTCGATCATCGTCTGTACCTGAAAACGCTTCGCGACCGTGTTGAGTTCCCCGAGTGTCCTCAACTCGGCGAACTGAGCGGCGTCGTTGGCGTCCGCGATGGAACCGGGCCGCAGCCCGTCGCCGAGCGAGTAGGTGACGTCGTACGCGGCGAGGATCTCGCAGAGTTCCTCGAAGTTCTCGTACAGGAACGACTCCTTGTGGTGCGCGAGACACCAGGCGGCCATGATCGAGCCACCGCGCGAGACGATGCCGGTCTTGCGGTTCGCGGTGAGCGGTACGTACGCCAGGCGCACGCCCGCGTGGACCGTCATGTAGTCCACGCCCTGCTCGGCCTGCTCGATGACGGTGTCCTTGTAGATCTCCCAGGTCAGCTCCTCGGCACGACCGTCGACCTTCTCCAGCGCCTGGTAGAGCGGCACGGTGCCGATGGGTACGGGGGAGTTGCGGAGCACCCATTCACGGGTGGTGTGGATGTTGCGACCGGTGGACAGGTCCATGACCGTGTCGGCGCCCCAGCGGGTCGCCCAGGTCATCTTCTCCACTTCCTCCTCGATGGAGGAAGTCACCGCGGAATTGCCGATGTTGGCGTTGACCTTCACCAGGAACCGTTTGCCGATGATCATCGGCTCGATCTCCGGATGGTTGACGTTCACGGGCAGCACCGCTCGGCCCGCGGCGATCTCCTCCCGTACGACCTCGGGGTCGACCTTCTCGCGGAGCGCCACGAACTCCATCTCGGGCGTGATCTCCCCGCGTCGCGCGTAGGCGAGTTGGGTGACCGCCTGGCCGGGCCGCCCGCGGCGTGGCTGTCGCGGCCGTCCGGGGAAGACGGCGTCGAGGTTGCGCAGCCCTCCGCGCGGAGACGTGTGCTTGATCCCGTCGTCCTCGGGGCGGACGGGACGGCCCGCGTACTCCTCGGTGTCTCCGCGCGCGATGATCCAGCTCTCACGCAGCGGCGCCAGCCCCCTGCGCACATCGGTGTCGACGGTCGGATCGGTGTACGGGCCGGACGTGTCGTACAGCGTCACGGACTGCCCGTTGGTGAGGTGCACCTGGCGGACCGGCACCCGCAGATCGGGGCGTGTGCCCCCGACGTACGCCTTGTGCCAGCCGATGGACTGCCTGTCCTGGCCGTCCGGAGACGGCGGGGAAGCCCCGTCCGTCCGTCCGGAGGCAGGCGTGCGTACATCCTTGTCGGTCATCTGACCTACTCCCTACGCCGGCATTACCCGGTAACAGGTTCAGCGGTCGACGCAGCGGCTTCCGATCGCCGATGTTTCATGTGAAACATCGCGAAGACGGAGGTCAGCGTCCTCTCAGCCCGGTGCTCCGAGCTCCCGCGTGTGCAAAGGTGCCTCCACGCTAGCGCCATATTTGGCGCGGTGAACAGAGGGCCCTTGACGTTCTTGCGATGATCGGGCGGTGACGACGACCCGGCAACCCTCGTTCCCCCCGTCCGAGCCACCGCGCCGTCCCGGCTCCGACGGCGGCCGCGGACATGGCTCCGGCGCCGGCCCCGAGCACCCGAATGAGCACGGGCACGGACCGGACAGTGATCATCACGGTTCGGGCGACGGGCACGAGCCGGGTTCCCGCCGCGGGCACAACGAGCCCGCAGGCGCCGGGCACGGGCATTCCCACAACCACGGTCCCGCGGCGCCCGTCTCCAAGCATCTGCGCAAGGTCATCGCCGCGGTACTCATCCCCTTCGCGGCGGCGGTCGTGGCGGGCCTCGTACTCCTGTGGCCCGGAGGCGCGCCGGGCCACGAGCGCACCGGTGTCGGCTTCGACCGGCAGACCCAGCAGGCGACGGTCACGAAGATCGACCAGGTGGACTGCAAGTCCGTGAACGCCTCCTCGGGGACCGCGGCGGGCGACACCTCCGCCACCAGGGGTTCCTCGGATCAGAGCCGGGCCTCGGGAGAATGCAAGAAGGCGACCGTCCGGATCGACACCGGGAAGGACAAGGGCCGCACGTTCACCGAGATCGTCCAGCCGGACCAGTCACGGCAGTTGCACCAGAGCGAGAAGGTCGTCGTCGCGTACGAGCCGTCCGCCCCCAGGGACCTCCAGTACTCGGTCACGGACGCCAACCGGAAGCTGCCGCTGACGCTGCTCGCCGTGATCTTCGCGGTGGTCGTCGTGGTGATCGGCAGGATGCGCGGCATCATGGCGCTGGTCGCCCTGGCCATCAGCTTCGTGATCCTGAACTTCTTCATCCTGCCCGCGATCCTGCAGGGCTCGAACCCGCTGCTCGTGGCCGTGGTCGGATCCAGCGCGATCATGCTGATCGCGCTCTACATGTGTCACGGCCTGTCGGCCCGGACGTCCGTGGCGGTGGTCGGAACCTTGCTCTCCCTGGTGCTGATCGGCTTCCTCGGCTCGTTCTTCATCGACTGGGCCGTGCTGACCGGTAACACCGACGACAGCACCGGCCTGATCCACGGCCTGTACCCGTCCATCGACATGAGCGGTCTGCTGCTGGCCGGTGTCATCATCGGTTCGCTCGGTGTCCTGGACGACGTGACGGTGACGCAGACGTCCGCGGTCTGGGAACTGCACGAGGCGAACCCCACGATGGGCCGGCGCGGTCTCTACCGGGCGGGTATCCGTATCGGCCGCGACCACATCGCGTCGGTCGTCAACACGCTCGTCCTGGCCTACGCGGGCGCCGCGCTGCCGCTGCTCCTGCTCTTCTCGATCGCGCAGAGCAGCGTGGGCACCGTCGCCAACAGCGAGCTGGTCGCCGAGGAGATCGTGCGGACGCTCGTCGGATCGATCGGTCTGGTCGCCGCGGTGCCGGTGACGACCGCGCTGGCCGCCCTGGTGGTCGCCGCGGACCGCGAGGGCGGCGCACCCGTCCCCGCCCAGCCCGCGGCCGACAGGACCCCGGCACGGAGCGGCAAGGGACGCCGCCGCAAGCACTGACCCGTCCCAGGAAGCGCTGAAACCATCCTGCACCGGCGGCTCTTGTGAGGAAGCGTTCCTCCGCTCCGGACCGGCCGGGGCGTCAGCCCGCGCTCTGCTCCTCCGAGAGGATGCGGTCGAGCACCGCGTCGAGGGATGTGTCGAAACCCTCGAGGGAGCGTTCCTGCCCGAGCGGCACGAGCCGGTCCGTCCGGTCGAGGAACGCGACGAGTGGTGCGGTCCCGGACCGGAACAGCGCGTGATCACCGCCGACCTGAAGCCGGATCAGCACCTCTCCGAGAGCCTCCGGGTCGGCCGGAGCGATGTGCACATCGCCGTCGCCACAGGGCCTGCCCACCCCGTCGATGAGCAGTTCCCGTCCGAACACCCAGGTCACCGGCGCATCGCCGGGCAAGTGGAAGGTCAACCGCACCGCGTACGGATCACCGGTCTCGTATCGCAGTTCGACAGGAATGCGGAAGGACAGCTCCTCGGACACGAGGAAGCTCATCATGACCTCTGCCTGCACCGACTCGCGCATCGCCTACCCCGTCGTTTGCTGTCGACTGGCCAGCAGTCGTCCCACCTGACACTGCTGGAAATCTTGCTCAACGTGCATGCCTAATTACAAGGAGTGAGTTTTCAGATACTGATAGAGATGGCGAGTGTTCCTAGCAGGCGGCCCACCTCGCTCTGGAGCTTCCGTGCCGTGGGGATCAGCCGGTCGCCCTGGTGGGACGGGAGGGAGAAGGCCACGGTGGCGGCCGAACTGCCCGCCGTGACCGGGATCGCGGCGCAGACCGTGCCCAGCGCGTACTCCTGCCGCTCGATCACCGGTTCCATCCGGCCCGTCCGTTCCAGCCGGCGCAGCAGACGGTCCTCGTCACGCACCGTGTACGGAGTGAGCGCCCGCACCGGGTAGCGGTCGAGGTGGTCACGCCGGGACTTGTCGTCCAACTGGGCCAGCAGGCACTGGCCGACCGCGTGGGCGTGCCCGGTCTCGCGGAAGTCGGCCCACTCCTCGACGGCGGGGTTCGCCGGGGTGTCGGCGACACACATGACCTCGATCTCACCCTCGCGGTAGACCGCGTAGTACACAGGCGCGCCGATCGCGTCGCGCCAGTTCTCGAGGGTGTCCCGCACCGTGCTGCGACGTTTCTGCCCGGCTCCGCTGCTGCCGAGCCGCTCCGCGGCCTCGCCGAGGAAGAACAGCCCCCTGTCACGCCGCAGATAGCCCTCGTGGACCAGGGTGCGCAGCAGGTGGTAGGCGGTCGGCAACGCCAGTCCGGCCTCCCGGGCGAGTTGTTTGGCGGGGGCGCCCTGCTCACGGGAGGCGACGGCCTCCAGGAGACGCATCGCGCGCTGGACCGAGCCGATCAACGTGGTGGTGTGCGAGTCCAGGGGAGCGGCTGCCGGCTGCGCCGCAGAGGTGCGGGCCCGCCGCGCGGGTTCCCCGGTCGCCGGAGTCCGGGGCTCTGCCCGCTTCCTGGGCGGGATGCGCGAGGGCGGCTCCCCCGGCGAGGTACGCGGCTGGACCGGCGGAACGCGTGCCGCCGCGGGCGTACCCGGTCGCCGGAAGGGTGGAGCGACGGATGGTGCGGGTGCGATGTCGACCGTGGCCAAGGGGCACTCCGAAGAGCGAGGAGGACCGCCCGTGCGGGGAGTCACGGGAGGGGGCTGTGCGCTGCCCGCGGGGTCGGCCCCGCGTCGAGTTCCGGACTCTAACGGCCCGTCACTGCTCAAACAGGGCCTCACCGGAAAACTTCCCCCGGCCGAGGGAACCTTGGGTTCCCTTTCCCGTTTCTCCGTTACCTGTCGCTCGCCCCCGCGCGCCTCACCAGTCGCTGCGCGAGGAGGAACCCGACATGAACTTCCGCACCACGAAGATCAGCCCGCCGACGAGCGCGACGAAGACGAGCAGCTTGAAGAGCAGGCCGATGACGAACCCGACGACGCTCGCTATCAGACCGCCGAACACCACGAGGGCGATGACCGGCACCGCGACCCACTTCACCCACCACGGCATACCGCTGAAGATCTCCTGCATCGCCCTGTCCTTACCTCTCCTCGCCCGTGGCCCCGACTCCGGGACACTGATTCCGGGTTCTCTGGTTGTCTCGCATCCGATGCTAGGCGGGAGGAGGGCCGTACGGTGGCCTCGCATCCCTTGTCCTCCCCTGACCGTTCCCCTAGGGAACCCTGAGACGCGGGGTCAGCTCTCGGGCGGAGAGAACACCACCAGGACCCGCAGGTCCTCGGTGATGTGGTGGAACTTGTGGGCGACCCCGGCGGGCACGTAAACGACGCTGCCCCGGGCCACCTGAGTGGTCTCCAGACCGACCGTGACCGATGCCCGTCCGCTGACGACGAAATACACCTCGTCCTGGGCATGCGGCTTCTGTGGATCGAAGGCGCCCGCGTCGAGCGCGTACAGCCCGACCGACATGTTCCGCTCACGCAGAAACTGCAGGTAGGCACCGTCGTTGGCGGCGCGTTCCGCCTCCAGTTCATCCAGCCGGAATGCCTTCATCGCCCTCGTCCGCTCTTGTGCACCGCAGGCTGTTTCCACAGCCTCTTCTGGCCAGTCGATCTCTCTGCCACGATCAGACACATGAAGAATTTCGTAGTCAAGACGCTCGCCAACGCGGGGGCCCTGGCCGTCGCCGTCTGGCTGCTCGACAAGATCACCCTCACGGGCGACAGCACGGGCAAGAAGATAGGCACGCTCATCCTCGTCGCACTGGTCTTCGGACTGGTGAACTTCCTGGTCAAGCCGGTCGTGAAGGTGCTGACCTTCCCGCTCTTCATTCTCACCCTCGGCCTGATCACCCTTCTGGTGAACGCCTTGATGCTGCTGCTCACCTCGTGGCTCGCCGACAGACTCGACCTGAGTTTCCACGTGGAGGGCTTCTGGACCGCCGTCCTGGGCGGCCTGATCATCTCCGTCGTCTCCTGGGCGCTCAATGTCGTGCTGCCCGACGGCGACTGAATCGACCGAGAGAGTCCGATGACCTACCGCGTCTGCTTCGTCTGCACCGGCAACATCTGCCGCTCGCCGATGGCCGAGTCCGTCTTCCGTGCCCATGTGGCGCGAGCCGGACTCGGCGGACTCGTCGAGGTCGACAGCGCGGGCACGGGCGGCTGGCACGAGGGCGACGGAGCCGACGAGCGCACCGTCGCCGTGCTGGAGGCGGGCGGCTACGAGAGCGACCACACGGCCCGGCGGTTCCATGCCTCGTGGTTCTCCCGTCTCGATCTCGTCATCGCCCTCGACACCGGCCACCTCAAGGCCCTGCGCCGCCTCGCGAACAGCGCGGAGGACGCCGGCAAGGTCCGGCTGCTGCGCTCGTACGACCCCGCCGCCGGCGACGACCTGGACGTCCCTGATCCGTACTACGGACAGATGGACGGCTTCGAGGAATGTCTTGAGATGGTGGAGGCGGCGAGCCCCGGGCTGCTCGCCGCGGTACGAGAGCAAATGGAGGGACGAGCAGGATGACGTCAGGGGATTTCGTCACGGCGGACCACGAGGGCACCGGCCCCACGGGCGAGCGCGCGGACACATGGGCGTCGGCCCCGGGCGACGGCACACGGGCGGTACGTGCCGGGCTGCCCGAACCCGTCAAGTACGAGCCGACCCTTCCCGGCCCGGTCTTCGCCGCGCACTTCCATCTGCCCGGTGATCCCACCGGCCCCTACACCTACGGCCGCGACGAGAACCCGACCTGGACGCTTCTGGAGCGCGCCATCGGCGAGCTGGAGGCTCCCGGGCAGGAGTCCGTCGAGACGCTCTCCTTCCCTTCCGGCATGGCCGCCATCTCCGCGGTGCTCTTCTCTCATCTGCGCTCCGGCGACGTCGTCGTCCTGCCCGGCGACGGCTATCAGGTGCTGCCGCTGGTGCGCGAGCAACTGACCGCGTTCGGCGTCGAGGTGCGCACCGCTCCCACCGCCGGCGACGCCCAGCTCGAGGTGCTGGACGGCGCGAAGCTGCTGTGGATCGAGACACCGTCCAACCCGGGACTCGACGTCTGCGATCTGCGCCGCCTCGTGGCCGCCGCGCACGCGCAGGGCACGCTCGTCGCCGTGGACAACACTTTGGCCACGCCGCTCGGACAGCGCCCGCTGGAGCTGGGCGCCGACTTCTCCGTGGCCAGCGGAACCAAGATGCTCACCGGACACGGTGACATCCTCCTCGGGTACGTCACCGGCAAGGACGCCGATCTGATGGCCCCCGTACGGCGCTGGCGCAAGATCGTCGGAGCCATCCCGGGGCCCATGGAGGCCTGGCTCGCCCACCGATCGCTCGCGACGCTCCAGCTCAGGGCCGACCGGCAGACCGCGACCGCGAAGACGATCGCCGAAGTCCTGCGGGACCGCCCCGAGGTGACGGGGCTGCGGTACCCGGGGCTGCCCGACGACCCCTCGTACAAGATCGCCTCGCAGCAGATGCGCCGCTTCGGATGCGTGGTCTCCTTCACGCTGCCCTCGCGCGAGCGCGCGGAGCGCTTCCTCGGCGCGCTGCGTCTGGTGGACGACGCCACCAGCTTCGGCGGGGTGCGGTCCACGGCCGAGCGGCGCGGCCGGTGGGGCGGCGACGCCGTCCCGGAAGGCTTCATCCGCCTGTCCGCCGGCGCCGAGGATCCCGAGGACCTGGTGACGGACATCCTGAGGGCCCTCGACGCCTCCGCGGAGTAGGGCGCCCGTCACGACGGGATCAGTACCCCCGCTACGCACAACGGACGGTCCGAGCCTCCCCCCTCGTGGCTCGGACCGTCCCGGTTCTGCGCGCGAAGAACCGCGCGAACAAGGCTAGTTGACTCTGTGTCAGTGTCCAATCACAGTAGCGACAGAGACCTATCGACTTATTTATAGTTGGGGCTCGCGCGGGGTGCTGAAAGGAGAGAGGCACCATGGACCTGGCCTTGCTGCGCACGTTCGTGACCGTGCACCGGGCCGGTTCCTTCACTCGTGCCGCCGCCCTGCTCGGCCTGTCCCAGCCGGCCGTCACCTCGCAGATCCGCACGCTGGAGCGCCAGTTGGGGCGGCCTCTGTTCCTGCGCCAGGCGCGGGGCGTGACGCCCACGACCATCGGCGACGAACTCGCCCACAAGGCGGCGCCGCATCTCGACGCCCTCGTGGAGATCACCGAGACCGGTCTCGACGAGGACTCGTCCCTCCGCACGCTGCATCTCGCCGGACCACCCGAGTTCACCGCGGAACGCGCGCTGCCCGCCCTTATGGAAGTGACCGGCGACGACGGCCAGGGCTTCGCGCTGCGCGCCTCCTTCGGCAACGCGGAGGAGACGATGGAGGGGCTCGCCGCCGGACATCACGATCTGGCCATGACGACGGCCCAGCCACGGGGTGCGCTTCTCACCGCGACTCCGCTCTGCGACGAGGAGCACGTCCTGGTCGCCGCTCCGCGCTGGGCCGCCGAGCTCGGTCCGGGCAAACTCCGCCGCAAGGGCGCCCACGCTCTCGAGAACTTCCCCATCGTCGAGGTCCACGAGTCGCTGCCGCTCGTCGCCCGCTACTGGGCCTCGGTCTTCGACTGCCGCCCCGCCGCCTCCGGCACGGTGATCGTCCCGGATCTCCGGGCGGTCCTCGCCTGCGCCTCCGCGGGCGCGGGCCTGGCCGTCCTGCCCAAGTACCTCTGCTCCGACGCCATCGAGCGCGGAGACGTCGTGGCGCTCCTCGACCCCGCGGTGCCCCCGCTGCGTACGTACTTCCTGGTCGTGCGGACCGGAACGCTGGCGATGCCGCACATCGCCCGAGCGCACGCATGGCTGCTGCGGGCGGCCGTCGACTGGAGCTGAGGCATGCACGGGCGGGAAGCCGCAGCCCCGGACCCCGGCACCCCAGAGCTCGGAGACTCCGGGACTCCGGGACTCCGGGACTCCGGGACTCCGGGACTCCGGGACTCCGGGACTCCGGGACTCCGGGACTCCGGGACTCCGGGACTCCGGAGATTCTTCGGGGCTTTCACGCGGAATCGCGGCCCCACGATGTTTCACGTGGAACCAGCCGGGCCACATTTCTCCCATGACCGTCCGACCCGTGGTCAAGCGCACCGCACGTGCCGTCCTGCTCGACGGCAACGACCTGATCTTGATCAAGCGCACCAAGCCCGGCGTCGATCCCTACTGGCTCACGCCGGGTGGCGGGGTCGAGCCGGAGGACACGACTGTCGTCGCCGCACTCCATCGCGAGGTGCACGAGGAACTCGGCGCCAAGATCGTCGATGTGGTTCCCTGCTTCGTCGACACGGTCGAGCACATCGGCGACGACGGCGGCGCGACCGGTGTGAAGGTCCAGCACTTCTTCGTCTGCCGGCTGGAGTCCATGGATCCGTCCCTGCGGCACGGTCCCGAGATGGACGAGCCCACCGGCGAATACGAGATCGTCCGCGTCCCGTTCACCCGGGTCGGGATCGCCTCCGTCCACCTCGTGCCCCTGTCGCTGAGGCACTATCTCGACGGGAACATCGAGGGCGTACGCGCCATGCACGCACCCGACCTGGGCTGACCCGGAGAGAACCCAACGCCGTTCCGACGGCCCAGGGTCACCCGGCGCGGTGTACCAGTCGATAGGCGGCGCCCAGGTCCCGTCCCGTGTAGGAATGCGTGGCGAGGCCGCTCAGATGCCGGTCCGCGTTGACCGCGACGGACACCGGTACGACGCCGAAAAGCTCCTTGTCCGAGCCCGAGTCGCCATAGGCGACGCAGTCGGCCCGGCTCACCCCGAACTCCGCACAGAGCAGATCCGCGATCTGCACCTTTGCCGCGGCGCTGAGAACACCCGCCGGGTCCAACGGCTCCGCGAACGGCACCGCGGGAAAGCGCGAGCCGTGAGCCGCGTGGGCTCCCCACGTCAGCAGGCGCTCCACGAAAAAGGAGGGCGACAGCGAGACGACGGCGCAGTAGTCGCCGTTTCGCCGGATCTCCCTCCAGACGTCCTCGATCCCCGACATCCAGGGGGCACCGTCGAAGGCCGCCGTCACATGCGCCTCGGTGAGATCCGTCCACAGAGCGTGCACCTGGGCCGCATACTCCGGCGGGCCTATGCGCCCCTCGGAGATGGCCTTTTCGAGCGCGGTGGTTTCGGCTTCCAGGCCGAGTTGCCGGGAGATCTCCAAGGGCGCGGTGCTTCCGTGGAGCAGCGTCCCGTCGAGGTCGAAGAGGTGAAGTCGCGCCATGTCCATGGAGGCTACTGGCCCAATCGGCTTTCAGGGAGCGGCGTTTCACGTGGAACCCCCGCCGCTCACCGCCGGCGGCGCGGAGCGTGGCCTAAAGCCGGTGGGAGTGCCAGGAAAGCGGTGGACGACAGGGGTCGATCTCGGACAGCCTGACCTGCGTGTCGATTCCTTCCCTCACCGCTCTGCCCATTCGCCGCCTGACGCCCCGCGACCTCGTCGCCTGTGCCGACTTGTCCGAGGACCGGGGCTGGCCCCGTGAGGAGCACAAGTGGGGTCTCCTGCTCGCCGGGGGAACCGGATACGGCATCGACGACCCCGCCGGCGGTCTCGTCACCGCGTGCGTGGTGACGGAATACGGACCACGTGAGCGTCCCGAACTGGCCGCGATCGGCATGGTCCTCGTCGCCGGGCGCCACGCGCGCCAAGGTGTCGGACGCCGTCTGATGCGGCATGTCGTCGAGGAGACGGGCACGACCCCGCTGACCCTGCACGCCACCGCGTACGGGCGCCCGCTCTACGAGGAGCTGGGATTCAAGGTCACCGGCCAGGCGGAGATGGTCCGTGGTGTCTTCACCTCCGACGACTCCGCTTCCGGTGTCTTCACCCGCCCGGCGACGGCGGAGGATCTCGCCTCCGTCCTACGGCTGGACGAAGAGGTCTTCGGCACCGACCGCACCCACATGATCACGCGGCTGCCCGCCTTCGCGGACCAACTGCGCGTGGCCGAGGAGAACGGCCGGATCATCGGCTACGCGGCCGTCTGGCCCAACATGGCCACGCAGGTCGTGGGCCCCCTGATCGCCCGGGACACGAGGACGGCGAAGGCCCTCGTATCCTCGCTCGCCGCCCACACCGACCGTCCGCTGCGCACCGATATCGACACGCGCCACGAGGACCTGCTGGGCTGGCTGAAGGAACGCGGGCTGGCCTCCGTCGGCTTCAACGCGGTGATGACGCACCGGATCCCGGAACTGCCCGGCGACTGGACCCGCCGCTTCGCACCACTGACCGTGGCCGCCGGCTAGGAATCCGGCGGTCCTCCGGACACACGGCTGTGCCGGTCCCCCGGGCACGAGGGGACCGGCACAGCCGGACCGTCGTCAATCGTCCGTCGTCCGTCATCAGGCGTCCGCCGGACGGGCGTCCTGTCCGACGGAGGTCAGGCGAGCGATTCGGTCGCGGCGGCGGCGAAGCCGTGGTCCTGCTCGGGCATACCGCCGCCGACGCCGATCGCGCCGATCAGCCGGCCGTCGCGGCGGACCGGTACGCCGCCCGCGATGAACAGCAGGGGCCGGTCGAGCGCGGTGGGCAGGGTGTGGAAGAGCCCCCCGGGCTGCACCGCGTCGACGAGATCGGCGGTGGCCGAGTCGAGCTGGAGCGCCGTGTAGGCCTTGCGCGTGCTGGTCTCTCCCGAGATCAGCACGGCCCGGTCCTCGCGCCGGAAGGCGAGCAGGTGGCCGCCCGCGTCGAGGACGGTGACGCTGACCCGGACACCTGCGGCCTCGGCGGCGCGTCGGGCGGCGGTCACGAGGACCTCCGCGTCCTCGATGGTCAGAGGGGTGACGGCGGTGGTGGTGCTCATCAGACTGTTCTCCTTGTGGGGGTGTTCTGTGTCGGGTCGGAAACGTGCCGGATCGAAGCGCCGCGGAAGCGGCCCTGGTCCCGCGGCGGGCCCGATTCCGGTCAGTGGTGGACGGCGGCCCGCGGTTCGGCGGGGACGCCTCCGGCGACCACGACGCCGGGCCGGGACGTGCGGCGCTCCAGAGCGGCCGAGACGACGGCCAGGACGAGCGCGCCGGCGGCGAGAGCCGCGCCGACCCAGTTGGGGGCGGTGTAACCGAGGCCCGCGGCGATGACGACGCCGCCGAGCCAGGCCGAGAGGGCGTTGCCGAGGTTGAAGGCGCCGATGTTCACGGCCGAGGCCAGGGTGGGGGCGCCGTGCGCCTGGTCGAGAACGCGCTTCTGCAGGGGCGGCACGGTCGCGAAGCCCAGAGCGCCGATGAGGGCGATCGTGACGGCCGCCAGGATCTTGTTGTGCGCGGTGCCGGTGAAGAGGGCGAGCACGACGGCGAGGCCGCCCAGCGACGTGTACAGCATGGGCATCAGCGCGCGGTCGGCGAACCTGCCGCCGATCAGGTTCCCGCCGACCATGCCGAGGCCGAAGAGGACCAGCAGCCAGGTGACCGATCCGTCGGCGAAGCCGGCGACGTGCGTCATCATCGGCGCGATGTAGGTGACGGCCGCGAAGACTCCGCCGAATCCGAGCACGGTCATCGCCATCGCGAGCAGGACCTGGACGTTCTTGAAGGCGGCCAGCTCATGGCGCAGACGCACTCCCTCGGGCTTCGGCATCTCGGGGACCAGCCTGGCGATGCCCAGCAGTCCGACGACGCCGAGCGCCGCGACTCCGGCGAACGTGACGCGCCAGCCCGCGGACTGCCCGATCAGCGTTCCCAGGGGGACGCCGACGACATTGGCGATCGTGAGCCCGCTGAACATCATCGCGATGGCGCCGGCCTTCTTCTCGGGCGCGACCAGTTCGGCGGCGGCCACGGACCCGATGCCGAAGAAGGCACCGTGCGCGAGGGAGGCGACCACCCGGCCCGCGAACATCAGCCAGAACGTCGGAGCCGCCGCGGAGATCAGATTGCCGAGGACGAACAGCCCCATCAGCACCATGAGCATCCGCTTGCGGGACACCTTCGTGCCGAGCGCGGTCATGATCGGCGCACCGATGACGACGCCCAGGGCATAGCCGGTGACCAGCAGTCCGGCCGTGGGGATGGAGACCCCGAAGTCTCCCGCGACCTCGGGCAGAACACCCATGATCACGAACTCGGTCGTTCCGATTCCGAAAGCCCCGATCGCGAGGGCCAGAAGCGCGAGAGGCATGGTGGGTACACCTTCCAGAAGATTGCAAGAGCGCTTTGCCTGCGTTCACAATAGTTGCATACGCGGGCTATATGCAAGCGCGGGCTATTGCGTATGTGCTCTATCCTGGATTCAGCCACTCCTGGACGGAGGAAACGCCATGACAGCCACGGACCCCGCGCTCACCGCCCTCGCCCAGGGATGGTGCGCACTCTCCCTGCTGCACGGGAGGATCGAGGCCCACATCGAGCGGGCCCTGCAGGCCGAGCACGGGCTCAGCGCGCGCGAGTACTCCCTGCTCGACGTACTCAGCCGTCAGCACGACGGCGAAGGCGGTCATCTCCAGATGAAGCAGGTCGCGGACGCGGTCGTGCTCAGCCAGAGCGCCACCACACGACTGGTCACCCGTCTCGAGGACCGCGGACTGCTCGCCCGCTATCTCTGCCCGACCGACCGGCGCGGCATCTACACGAACGTCAGCGACGCAGGACTGAAGCTTCTCGCCGAGGCGCGGCCCACCAATGACGCCGCCCTGCGCGAGGCACTCGACGACGCGGCCGAGAACCCTGACCTGGCACCCCTGGTCCGGGTCGTGGAGTCGGCGAGCACGCCCGTCCAACCCGTGCCTTCCGTGGGCGTGCCCTCTTAGGGTGCGCTCATGGCAGATCTTGAGATACGAGCCGCGGTCGCCGATGACGTGCCCGCCATCGTCGCGATGCTGGCCGACGACCCCCTGGGTGCCCAACGTGAATCGCCCGACGACCTGGGCCCCTACCTGGCCGCCCTGGAACGTCTGAGCCGCGACCCCAACCAACACCTGGTCGTCGCCGTCCGCGACGGCCGTATCGTCGGCACTCTGCAGCTCACGGTGATTCCCGGACTGGCCCGCAGAGGAGCCACGCGCTCCGTCATCGAGGCCGTGCGTATCCATTCCGCCGAGCGGGGCAGCGGTCTCGGGACGGAGCTCATCGAGTGGGCGGTCGAGGAATCCCGCCGCCAGGACTGCCAACTGGTCCAGCTCACCTCCGACGCCTCCCGCACCGAGGCCCACCGCTTCTACGAGCGGCTCGGCTTCGAGGCCTCACACGTCGGCTTCAAGCTGCCGCTCTGAGAGAAGCCGGCGGCCAACCCATGCGAGGCGGCCCGTTTCACGTGAAACGGGCCGCCTCGCATCTGGCGGCGCCTACCGAACTCCTCGCCAGCCTTCGGGGTCCACTCCACCGGGCACCGGGGCACCCTCGTCGTACGGCTGTCGCGTGAACACGAACGACCCGAGGTCCAGATGGCTCACGGTGCCGTCAGGCCGCCGTACGGGCCGCAGAAGCTCGCCCGCGTAGTAGCCGTCGAGCCCCGTCCACGTCCCGTCGCCGTTCGCCCGGAAGCGGGCTCCCCGGCCGATACCGGAGAGCGGGCCCAGCACCAGACCTCCACCGGCCGGGAGCCGCAGTCCGAATGCCTGAGTCCCCCAGTACCACTGGCCCGCCAACTCCAAGGCGCTCTGGTCCACTTCGGTCAGCGGCTGCCAGGGCTCGGGGATCCGCGGTTCCGCCTCGGCGACGATCCGCACCAGGTCGGCGGCGACGGCGAACACGGGCGGCCCCGAGGTGCAGTTGGAGAGCACCACCGCCGCCACGTCATCCTCCACGCTGATCACCAGTCCGGCGAGGAATCCCGGCAAGGACCCGGAATGCCCGACGAGGGTCCGGCCGCCACGGTGCACGATCTGCAGGGCGAGTCCGTACGAGGCCCCTGCCGCCAGTTCCGCGGTCTCGGGCGGAGCGGCGGGCGCGTGCATCTCCCTGACGGACTCCGCGCTCAGCACCCGGTCGTCACCGTGTGCGAGAAAGACGGCGAAGCGGGCCAAGTCCCCGGTGGTGGACCACAATTGTCCGGCCGGAGCCATCCGCCCGAGGTCCTCCGCGGGTTCGGGCATCATCGCGTCCGCCCAGGGGTGGACCGCCCATCCCCCCGCGTGCGGCGCCTGCGGGCGAGCGCTCGTACGGTGCAGGCCGAGCGGTTCGAGAATCTCGCGGCGCAGCACCTCCTCCCAGGGTGCGCCGCGCAACTCCTCGACCAGTGCCCCGAGCAGCGTGTAGCCGGGGTTCGAGTAGTGGTGCCGGCGTCCGACCGGGTGGCGGAAGGGCTGCTCGCCCAGTACGTCGGCCAGTTCGGGACGCAGGGAGCCGGATGTCCGCTCCCACCACGGCGACGGCGACTCGGCGGCCAGTCCTCCGGTGTGGGCGAGCAGTTGGGAGATGGTGACCTCCCCCGCGCCGGTGCCCGGCACATGCTTCTCCAGCGGGTCACCGAGGTCCAGGACACCCTCGTCGCGCAGCCGAAGCACCAGAACGGCGGTGAAGGTCTTGGTGATGGACCCGATCCGGTACTGCACGTTCTCGTCCGGGCCGTGACCGGCCACCGACGTCCGTGCTCCGTTCCACACCGCCTTCCCGCCCCGCACCACCGAGGCGACGAGTGACGGCGCCCGTCCTTCGCTCTGCGCTACGGCAATGCGGTGCAGCAGGGCCCGGCGCGTGCCGGGAAGCAGATCATCGTGGGATGTCGTCATGACACCAGTCCACCCGCCCGGGCCCCGGACGTCGAGCGGATTGAACGGAAGCCGCCCCGTGGGGCGGCGGATCAGGTCTGGGCCATGTCCACGAAGCGCGAGTAGTGACCCTGGAAGGCCACCGTGATCGTCGCCGTCGGGCCGTTACGGTGCTTGCCGACGATGATGTCCGCCTCACCGGCGCGCGGGGACTCCTTCTCGTACGCGTCCTCGCGGTGGAGCAGGATGACCATGTCCGCGTCCTGCTCGATCGATCCGGACTCACGCAGGTCGGAGACCATGGGCTTCTTGTCCGTACGCTGCTCGGGACCACGGTTGAGCTGGGACAGCGCGATCACCGGCAGTTCCAGCTCCTTGGCCAGCAGCTTCAGGTTTCGCGACATGTCGGAGACCTCCTGCTGGCGGCTCTCGGAACGCTTGCCGCCGGACTGCATGAGCTGGAGGTAGTCGATGACCACGAGCTTGAGATCGGCGCGCTGCTTGAGGCGGCGGCACTTGGCGCGGATCTCCATCATCGACAGGTTCGGGGAGTCGTCGATGTAGAGGGGAGCGGCCGAGACGTCCGGCATACGCCGGGCGAGCCTGGTCCAGTCCTCGTCGGTCATGGTGCCGGACCGCATGTGATGCAGTGCCACGCGCGCCTCGGCGGACAGCAGGCGCATCGCGATCTCGTTGCGGCCCATTTCGAGCGAGAAGATCACGCTGGGCATGTTGTGCTTGATCGAGCAGGCGCGGGCGAAGTCCAGGGCCAGCGTCGACTTACCCATGGCGGGACGGGCCGCGATGATGATCATCTGGCCGGGGTGCAGACCGTTGGTGAGCGAGTCGAGGTCGGTGAAGCCGGTCGGCACACCGGTCATCTCCCCCGAACGCGATCCGATCGCCTCGATCTCGTCGAGCGCGCCCTCCATGATGTCGCCGAGCGGCAGATAGTCCTCGGTGGTGCGCTGCTCGGTGACCGCGTAGATCTCGGCCTGGGCGCTGTTGACGATCTCGTCGACGTCGCCGTCGGCCGCGTACCCCATCTGTGTGATGCGCGTGCCGGCCTCGACCAGGCGGCGCAGGACCGCGCGCTCGTGCACGATCTCCGCGTAGTACTCGGCGTTGGCTGCGGTCGGGACCGTCTGCACCAGCGTGTGCAGGTACGGTGCTCCGCCGACCTTGGTGATCTCGCCGCGCTTGGTGAGCTCGGCCGCGACCGTGATGGGGTCGGCCGGCTCGCCCTTGGCGTACAGGTCGAGGATCGCTCCGTAGATGGTCTCGTGCGCCGGACGGTAGAAGTCGTGGCCCTTGAGCACTTCGACGACGTCGGCGATGGCGTCCTTCGACAGGAGCATGCCACCGAGGACGGACTGTTCGGCGTCGAGGTCCTGCGGCGGCACCCGCTCGAAGGACGAACCACCGCTCTCCCAGGACCCGTTGTCCCGGTCGTGCTGCTCGTCGCGGCCTCGGCCGCCGCTCCCGCGGCGACGGGACGAGGGCAGACGATCACTGGGTCCGCTGTCCGCCCAGGGGTCGTCCAAGGGCTCGGAAATAGTCACCGAGCCACCTCCTCCCGTCCGCAGAGCGGACCTAGCAGTGCCTTCAATTTCTACGGCACGGCACTGACAAGTGAGCGGCCCGACTCCGGATCTCGCGCGTCGGTTTTGCGTGCTTTCCGAGGACGGAGAGGAGAACGGGCGCCGCACCACGTTAGGCCCGCGGGCACCGTCAGCCAATCTGGTTATCCACAGGCCATGTGGACGACGGCCCCGATGCTGTGGAGAACTCCGCGAAACCTGTGCACGACCCGGTGGACAGCCCTGTGAACAAGCCCTCAGGGTTTCGAAAGAACGCCCTCTGACCTGGTGTTTTCCCGTCCACCGGCTGTGCAGAAGAAAAACTTCCCCAGCAGGATCAAGATCCCTTCGAACAGTGCGCCACACCACACCCCGCACGCCGCCGAGTAAGGGTCTTTCGGCTTTTGCATCTCTTACCTGTGGAAGATTAGATTGATGCCCATGACACAGGCTTCAACGGCACCCAGGACCGCCCGGCGCCGGCACGACCGCGAGATCGTCGCACTGGCCGTTCCGGCGTTCGGCGCACTCGTGGCCGAGCCTCTCTTCGTGCTGGCCGACAGTGCCATCGTCGGCCATCTCGGCACCGCGCAACTGGCCGGACTCGGCGTCGCCTCGGCCCTTCTCATGACAGCCGTCGGAGTCTTCGTCTTCCTCGCCTACGCCACGACCGCCGCGGTCGCCCGCCGGGTCGGGGCCGGTGATCTGCGGGCCGCGATCCGCCAGGGCATGGACGGCATCTGGCTCGCCCTGCTCATCGGCGTGGCGGTGATCGCCGTCGCCCTGCCCACGGCACCCTCCCTCATGGAATGGTTCGGTGCATCCGGCTCCGCCGCCCCGTACGCGACGACCTATCTGCGGATCTCGGTGCTCGGCATTCCCGCCATGCTGGTCGTGCTGGCAGCCACCGGCATCCTGCGTGGACTCCAGGACACGAGGACCCCGCTGTATGTCGCCGTCGGAGGGTTCGTGGCCAACGCCGCCCTCAACATCGTCCTCGTCTACGGAGTCGGCCTGGGCATCGCCGGGTCCGCCTGGGGAACGGTCATCGCCCAGTGCGGCATGGCCGCCGTCTATCTCCACGTCGTCCTCCGCGGAGCACGGAAGCACGGCGCGTCCCTGCGTCCGGACGCGGCCGGCATTCGAGCCTGCGCCCAGGCAGGCACCCCGCTGCTCGTCCGAACACTGTCGCTCCGGGCGATCCTCCTGATCGCCACGGCGGTCGCCGCCCGGCTCGGGGACGCCGATATGGCGGCCCATCAGATCATCCTGTCGCTATGGAGTCTGCTCGCCTTCGCGCTCGATGCCATCGCCATCGCGGGACAGGCCATCATCGGGCGTCATCTCGGTGCGGACGACGTTCACGGCGCCCGTGAGGCATGCCGCCGCATGCTGCGGTGGGGGCTCGTCACCGGGGTCGTCCTCGGTCTGCTGGTCATCGCCGCTCGCCCACTCCTCCTTCCGCTGTTCAGCGGCGACCCGGGCGTACAGGACGCGGCGCTGCCGGCCCTGGTGATGGTGGCCGTCTCCCAGCCGATCTGCGGGATCGTCTTCGTGCTGGACGGCGTGCTGATGGGCGCGGGGGACGGACCGCACCTGGCCTGGGCCATGCTGCTCACCCTTGCGGTGTTCGCCCCAGCCGCCCTGCTCGTGCCCGTCCTCGGCGGCGGACTGACCGCGCTCTGGGGGGCGATGACGCTGATGATGGCGGTGCGGATGCTGACCCTGTGGCGGCGCTCCCGCTCGGGCCGCTGGATCGTCACGGGCGCGACCCGCTGACGTACGCCGGACGTTCCAGGACCGCACACCCGCTGACGTACGCGGGTCGTTTCACGGGAAACACCTCGATGCACGCCGGACGTTTCACGGGAAACAAGGCGCCGGTTTCACGTGAAACGGCGGTCCCGGCATCCAGGGAGCGCCCACGCCCACCTCCACGCCTCCAGGACAAGCAGAAGGGCCGCACCCGAGGGTGCGGCCCTTCCTCTCAGCTATGCCGAGTGCTGCACTCAGGCAGCGACAACCTCGATGCTGACCTTCGCGGCAACCTCGGGGTGCAGACGCACGGACGTCTCGTGGGCGCCCAGGGTCTTGATGGGCGAGCCCAGCTCGATGCGGCGCTTGTCGACCTCGGGGCCACCGGAAGCCTTGATCGCCGAAGCGACGTCGGCCGGGGTGACGGAACCGAAGAGACGACCGGCGTCGCCGGAGCGGACGGCCAGACGGACCTTGACACCCTCGAGGCGGGCCTTGATCTCGTTGGCCTGCTCGATGGTCGCGATCTCGTGGATCTTGCGAGCACGACGGATCTGCTCGACGTCCTTCTCGCCACCCTTGGTCCAGCGGATCGCGAAGTTCCGCGGGATCAGGTAGTTGCGAGCGTAGCCGTCCTTGACGTCGACGACTTCGCCGGCGGCACCGAGGCCGGAGACCTCGTGGGTAAGGATGATCTTCATGTGTCGGTCACCCTTCCTTTATCGCGCGGTGGACGTGTAGGGCAGCAGCGCCATCTCACGGCTGTTCTTCACAGCCGTGGCGACGTCACGCTGGTGCTGCGTGCAGTTGCCGGTCACGCGGCGGGCACGGATCTTGCCGCGGTCGGAAATGAACTTCCGCAGCATGTTCGTGTCCTTGTAGTCCACGTACGTGACCTTGTCCTTGCAGAACGCGCAGACCTTCTTCTTCGGCTTGCGCACAGGCGGCTTCGCCATGGTGTATCTCCTGTGTGATCAAGAAGTGGGAGTACGGCCCACCCCAGGCCCTGAGGCCTAGAAGGGGGGCTCGTCCGAGTAGCCGCCGCCGGAACCGCCGGAACCGCCGGAGGAGCTTCCGCCCCAGCCGCCGCCTCCGCCACCGCCGCCGCCCTGGTTGCCACCGGCGGGAGCGCCGGTCGCCCAGGGGTCGTCGGCCGGAGCGCCGCCGCCCTGCGGAGCGCCGCCGGAGCTTCCGCCCCAGCCGCCGCCCTGCTGGCCGCCGCCACTGCCGCCGCCGTAACCGCCCTGACCGCCGCGACCCGTGGTCTTGGTGACCTTGGCCGTGGCGCTCTTCAGGCTGGCGCCGACTTCCTCTACGTCCAGTTCGTAGACCGTGCGCTTGACGCCCTCACGGTCCTCGTAGGACCGCTGCTTCAGCCGGCCCTGCACGATGACGCGCATGCCTCGCTGGAGCGACTCGGCGACGTTCTCCGCCGCCTGACGCCAGACCGAGCAGGTCAGGAACAGGCTCTCGCCGTCCTTCCACTCATTGGTCTGACGGTCGAAGGTGCGGGGGGTGGACGCGACACGGAACTTCGCGACCGCCGCACCGGAAGGGGTGAAGCGCAGCTCGGGGTCGTCGACAAGATTGCCGACGACCGTGATGACGGTCTCGCCTGCCATGGGGGAACCTCTCGGCGGGTTTGCTGCTGGCTGCTGGTGCTACTCGATGCCCGAGATCAGCTGAGCTGGAGAGCTCAGTGGGTCTCGGGACGGAGGACCTTGGTCCGGAGGACCGACTCGTTCAGGTTCATCTGGCGGTCGAGCTCCTTGACGACCGCAGGCTCTGCCTGCAGGTCGATGACCGAGTAGATGCCCTCGGGCTTCTTCTTGATCTCGTACGAGAGACGACGACGGCCCCAGGTGTCGACCTTTTCGACCTTTCCGGCGCCCTCACGGACGACGGAGAGGAAGTTCTCGATCAGGGGGGCGACAGCGCGCTCCTCCAGATCGGGGTCGAGGATGACCATCACTTCGTAGTGACGCATGTGGAACCCACCTCCTTTGGACTCAGCGGCCACGGTCGTTCCGTGGCAGGAGGGTTGTGATGCGTACGCAACGGTATCGGCCGCCACTGACAATCGGGTCTCCGATCGGCGAACCGAGCGGTGATCCCTGCCGTGTGACCTGGCTTTGAGCCTGGGCAGACACCGGTGCAGAGGGTACAGACTACCTGCACACCTGCTTCCGGTTGAAATCCGACCGGGTTGGCCGTCAATCTGTACACATCGGGTGTGTATGGCGCTACGATGCGCCGCCTTCCGCAGGAGGTGCCTTATGGCACAGACAATGCGTCCCAGTACCACCGGCTCACTCTTCGCCACGGACAGCAAGCCTCATCCGCTCCAGGACACCCTGCTCGTGGTGACCCTGGCGCTCGGAGTCCTGGCCTTCGTCACGTCGATGTTCCACAGCCTCCATCTGCTCAGCTCGTGGGCCGGTCTGATCGGGATCCTTGCCGGCGCCTACGGCCAGTTCATCTCCGAGACGACCCGGGAACGGTTCGGACTGATCGTCGGACTCGGCCTCTCGGGGGTCGGCTTCTACCTCGGTCTGGCCCACGGCGGCCTCTTCGGCGGCGTGATCTGAGCCGAACGTCCGTTTTTCCCTGACCTCGGGGCGCTTCGCATCGCGCCCCCGGGGTTCAGGTCCCATACGGCCATTCGGGGCGCTCGCAGGGCGCAGTAGGCTTCGGCGCGAGAGCCGGAGCCCTTGTACCCATGGGGACACACCAGCCCGAGGAGCCCCCCGAATGAGCCTGACCCTGAGGACCATCAGCCGAGAGCAGCATCTGGCATACATCCAGAGCCTGCCCGCGGCCAGCCACATGCAGGTCCCCGCATGGGCGGACGTCAAGGCCGAGTGGCGCTCCGAGAGCCTCGGATGGTTCGACGAGAAGAGCGGCCAGATGGTCGGCGCGGGTCTGGTGCTGTACCGCCAGCTTCCCAAGATCAAGCGCTATCTCGCCTACCTGCCTGAGGGTCCGGTCATCAACTGGTTCGCGCCGAACCTCGACGGCTGGCTGCAGCCGATGCTCGCGCACCTCAAGCAGCAGGGCGCCTTCTCCGTGAAGATGGGCCCTCCGGTGATCATCCGGCGTTGGGAGGCCACGTCCATCAAGGGCGGCATCCAGAACCCGGACGTGAAGCGCCTGCGCGACATCGAGGCCGACTTCATCGAGCCGCGCGCCTTCGAGGTCGCCGACAAGCTGCGCCGCATGGGCTGGCAGCAGGGCGAGGACGGCGGTGCCGGCTTCGGCGACGTCCAGCCCCGCTACGTCTTCCAGGTGCCGCTGGCCAACCGTTCCCTCGAAGAGGTCCACAGGAACTTCAACCAGCTCTGGCGCCGCAACATCAAGAAGGCCGAGAAGGCCGGCGTCGAGGTCGTCCAGGGCGGTTACCAGGACCTGGAGGAGTGGCAGCGGCTCTACGAGATCACCGCGACCCGTGACCACTTCCGGCCGCGCCCGCTCTCGTACTTCCAGCGCATGTGGACGGCCCTCAACACCGAGGACCCCAACCGCATGCGGCTCTACTTCGCCCGGCACAACGGAGTGAACCTTTCGGCGGCGACGATGCTGGTCGTCGGCGGACACGTCTGGTACTCCTACGGGGCCTCGGACAACATCGGGCGCGAGGTGCGGCCCTCGAACGCGATGCAGTGGCGCATGCTGCGCGACTCGTACGCCCTGGGCGCCACGGTCTACGACCTGCGCGGCATCTCCGACTCGCTGGACGAGACCGATCACCTCTTCGGTCTGATCCAGTTCAAGGTGGGTACGGGCGGCGAGGCGGCCGAGTACCTCGGCGAGTGGGACTTCCCGCTCAACAAGCTGCTCCACAAGGCTCTCGACATGTACATGTCTCGCCGCTGAGCCGTCCGGAAAGCCGCCTCCGGGCCGCCGATCCGCCCCGAATCTCGTCCCGGGCCGCCCAACCGGCCCGGGACAGCCCCATCGGCCCGGCGAATCAGCGACAATTCGTTTTCATACCTCTGATACACCGCAGCCACGAGAAAGGTTCCGGGACCGGCCATGGCGCTCACGCTCTACGTCGACACCGCGCGCTGGCGGGCACACCACAAGCAGGTGTCCGAGCAGTTCCCGGGGCTCGTCCCCGTCTGCAAGGGCAACGGCTACGGCTTCGGCCACGAACGGCTCGCGGACGAGGCCACCCGCCTGGGCTCGGACATCCTCGCCGTCGGCACCACGTACGAGGCCGCCCGGATCAAGGACTGGTTCGGCGGCGATCTGCTGGTTCTGACGCCGTTCAGGCGCGGCGAGGAGCCCGTGCCGCTGCCCGACCGCGTCATCCGCTCCGTGTCGTCCATCGACGGCGTGTACGGCCTCGTGGGCGCCCGTGTCGTCATCGAGGTGATGTCCTCGATGAAGCGGCACGGTGTGAGCGAGGACGATCTGCCGCATCTGCACTCCGCCATCGAGAACGTCCGGCTGGAGGGCTTCGCGATCCACCTGCCGCTGGACCGCACCGACGGCTCGGACGCCGTCGAGGAGGTCATCGGCTGGATGGACCGCCTCCGCGCGGCCCGGCTGCCCCTGCACACGATGTTCGTCAGCCACCTCAAGGCCGAGGAACTCGCACGGCTCCAGCGGCAGTTCCCGCAGACCCACTTCCGCGCCCGCATCGGGACGCGGCTGTGGCTGGGGGACCACGAGGCCACGGAGTACCGCGGAGCCGTCCTGGACGTCACCCGCGTCTCCAAGGGCGACCGTTTCGGCTACCGGCAGCAGAAGGCCGCTTCGGACGGCTGGCTCGTGGTCGTGGCGGGCGGTACGTCGCACGGCGTGGGCCTGGAGGCCCCCAAGGCCCTGCACGGCGTCATGCCGCGCGCCAAGGGCGTCGCGCGCGCCGGCCTCGCGACGGTCAACCGGAACCTTTCTCCGTTCGTCTGGGCGGGCAAGCAGCGCTGGTTCGCCGAGCCGCCGCACATGCAGGTCTCGATCCTCTTCGTGCCGCACGACGCCACGGAGCCGAAGGTCGGCGACGAGCTGGTGGCCCATCTGCGGCACACCACCACGCAGTTCGACCGCGTCGTCGAGCGCTGACCCGGATCCGGCGCACTCCGGACCGACGAAAGGCCGTACACGGACACCGTGTACGGCCTTTCGCGTGACCCTGCCGCGGCGTGTTCGCTCAGAGCGAACGGTCTCCGGGTGCCGGGTCCTCGGGCCAGTCACCGTGGGGGACCGCGTCGAAGTGCGCCGCGTGCCGCGGCGGATGTGCGGCCGGGCCGAGGACGAAGACGTCCTCCGCACCGTCGAGGATCCCGCCGGACGGGTCGTCGTCGCCGGCACGGCGCACCACGTCGTGCTCCGGCATGAAGATGTCCCGTACGACCACGGCGCACAGGTACAGCGTCCCCAGCAGATGGACGGCGATGGCGACCTGGTAGCCGTCCGTCGGCAGACCCTTGTGGGCTTCGCCGCTGGTCGTGTACGCGAGGTACATCCAGATACCGAGGAAGTACCCGACCTCGCACGCCTGCCAGACCAGGAAGTCCCGCCAGCGCGGCCGGGCCAGCACCGCGAGCGGGACCAGCCAGAGCACGTACTGGGGCGAATAGACCTTGTTCGTGAGGATGAAGGCCGCGACGATCAGGAACGCGAGCTGGGCGAAGCGGGGGCGGCGGGGAGCGGCGAGCGTGAGGGCGCTCAGCGCCCCACAGATGATCACCATCAGGACCAGCGCCCAGGCGTTGGCCGTGTCGGGCGTGATCGCGATCTTCAGCCACTGCGAGACGAACAGGAAGACCGAACCGAAGTCGACGCCGCGGTCGTGGCTGAAGCTGTAGAACTTCGCCCATCCCTCGGGCGCGAGGTACATGACGGGCAGGTTCACCGCCAGCCAGGCGCCCACGGCGCCGAGCAGCGCCGTACCGAACTCACGCCATCTGCCGGTGCGCCAGCACAGCAGGAAGAGCGGCCCGAGGAGCAGGAACGGGTAGAACTTGGCGGCCGTGGCGAGCCCGATCAGGACTCCGAAGGCCAGGACGCGTCCGCGGGACCACATGAGCATCGCGGCGGCCAGCAGGGCCACGGCGAGGAGATCCCAGTTGATCGTGGCCGTGAGCGCGAAGGCGGGCGCCAGGGCGACCATGAGGCCGTCCCAGGGGCGACGGCGGTGGGTGCGCGCGGTGCATACGGCGATGACGGCCGCGCACACCATCAGCATCCCCGCGTTGACCATCCAGTAGATCTGTTCCTGGTGCTGGATGCTCCCGCCGCCCGGCGTGAGCCACGCCGCGACCTCCATGAACACACCGGTCAGCACCGGGTATTCGAGGTAGTCCATGTCGCCGGGGATCTTGTCGAAGTACGGCACGAGTCCGTCGGCGAAACCCCGTCCCTGGTAGAGGTGCGGGATGTCCGAGTAGCACGCGTGCGTGTACTGCGAGCTGGCGCCGAAGAACCAGCCGCCGTCGTAGCACGGCATCTTCTGCACCATGCCGAGGGCGAACATGCCGATCATCACCAGCGCGACCACCCGTACGGGCGTCCACCAGGACGTCCCGAGCAGGGCCCGCCGCCCGATGGGGCCGCCGATCAGCTCACTGCCGCCGGCGGCGACCTCGTCATCCCTGGTCGGCCGCACCGGCTCCGGCTCGTGAACGCTCGCTCGCGTCGTCTCTGCACCTGGCATGCCGCACATCCTGCCGTACGTGTCTGAGAAGGGAAGCAGGGACGACCCCTGAAACAGCTTCGCGCGTGCGCCCCGAGGGGGCG